>JBBIHP010000005.1:8049-63848 GCA_037446915.1 Ignavibacteria bacterium | reverse complement strand
AACATAGATTGCAGTAAAATCACCTTTTAAGAACTGAGCCGGCGAAAAGTTCAAGCTTTGCTTGGGAATCATTGCAAATCCCTTGGAATCGATCTTAACCTTATCGGGTTGCTTAAAATAGTATTTAGCTTTCATATCCGGAATTTTTACCATGCTGAAATCGATTTTAATTGTTACATCTACTTCATAGTCCCGGATCTTCTCAAATTTATCTATAACCGAATTAATAATTTTCATCGGGTCTTTCGATTGTGCAGATATAAAAGAAACTATAACTAAGCTAAATGCAAAAATCTTTTTCATGAACATATTCCTTAACTAAGTATATCCTTCTTTATAAATAAATATGTTGTTACAAGATAAAGTCCTAATATGTGAACGACCAGTATTAATGCCGACTCCATAATTTTCTGATAATCGACCGGGTCGTTGAAAAAATTGGACCAATGAATCATGTGCGACGTAAAGAAATATGGAGAAATATCTTTTAAGAAATCTATTGGTAATGCTGATAATATTATAAAGATAATTATAACTGCCATTGTAGCTACAATTGGACCGATAGCATTTTCTACCATTGAAGAGAAGAAGTAAGACAGAGCAAATACTGTGGACATGCTTAGCATCGAATAAGCATATGCACCGGCAAAACGCCAGAGCACATCATCACGGGAAAATATTATCAACTTTCCGCTGAATGAAAGGAGTTCTCCCGTTCCAAATATTAAGCAACTTACGCCAAGACTTAAAAATGCCAACCAGGCAAGAAGTAAGAAAACATAAATTAAACCGGCGCAGAATTTTGCTGAAACAACTTTAAGTCTGGATACGGGGCGTGTTAATAACATTCTATAAGTGCCGGCAGTTGCCTCGCTTGCTAATAAATCTCCGCCCACAAGTACAATAAGAAAGGGGATATGAATAAACAATCCGCCTAATACTAAATTTGCAACAAGGTAACCATTAAATAAATTACCAACCATTATAAATGAATCCTGAAAACCTCTGGTCATAGCTTTAATATAATTAGCGCCGGTAAAGTAAAGAGCTAATTGTACAATTATTACTAATGTTCCTATTGCAATAAACCCAATATAAGTTCTCCACTTTTTGAAAATCTTTTGCAATTCAATCCAGATTAGAGTTATCATTTTCCGTTTCCCTCCGTAATTTTCAGGAAGAAATCCTCGAGCGATTTGACCGGAATAATTGAGCTAACAGAAAAACCATTTTCAACAAAAAATTTATTCAGCATCGGTATATCGTTGTATAATAATTCAAAAGATAATTCCCGGTTTGTTGATGATACCAGTTTCTCATTCCAGGCAGAATCCTGAATAATGGTTTTGGCATTATCAATTTTATCAACTTCGAATGTAACGGCAAGTTTATCCATGTTCAGCAGATCGTTAACGGTTCCTTCCACCTGAGCAGAACCTTTATTGATAATAATCATTCTTGTTGCAATCAATTCTACTTCTCTTAAAATATGGGACGATAGGAAAACGGTTTTATTTTTTGTCCGACTAAGGTATAGAATTAATTCTCTTATCTCTTTCATGCCTTGCGGATCGAGCCCGGTTGTCGGCTCATCTAAAATTATCAGCTCGGGATCATGAAGAAGTGCCTGGGCTAATCCAAGTCTTTGTTTCATTCCATGTGAATAAGTTTTTACTTTACTATTGGCACGTTTAGAAAGACCGACAAGTTCAAGCATTTCCATAATTTTCTTTTTTGAAACATCGGCACCGGAAAGTTTTCCAAATATTTCAAGGTTCTTGAAAGCTGATAAATACAAATAGAAATCGGGCTTTTCTACAATAGCACCAACTTTTCGGAGAATTTCTTCGCGTTTCTCTTTTATGGAATTGCCAAAAATTTTAATGGAACCGGAAGTTGGTTTAATAAGAGAAAGAAGCATCCTTATGGTTGTACTTTTACCGGCGCCATTGGGTCCTAAAAATCCAAAAACATCTCCGCGGTAAACGTTTAGATCAAGGTTATTTACAGCAGTAATATTCTTAAATCTTTTTGTTAACCCTCTTACTTCAATTATCTGTTCCGACAAAAAAACTCCAAATTTTATTATCGTTAGACGAATTCTTGTAAATATTGTTGGTTCAAATCAAGAAATATTTTCACATAATTTTTCATTTAAGAATCATTCCTTTTCATTCCAAACTTAGAATCGAGCGGAATAAATTTGGCAATGATGAACGAAGGAATTGTAGCAATAAGAACCCAGATAAAGAAATATTTATAGCCGATAGCTTCCTGAATAAATCCGCTGAACATTCCGGGCACCATCATGCCTAAGGCCATAAATCCCGTTGCAATTGCATAATGAGAAGTCTTGTATTCTCCATCGGAAATGTGAATCATGTACATCATATAAGCAGTAAATCCGAATCCGTAACCAAATTGTTCGAGCGCAACACAAGCATTGATTAATAAGACTGACGTTGGTTGAACGAATGACATATAAACGTAAACTGCGTTTGGAATATTAATAGCGATTAACATCCACCAGAGCATTTTTTTTAAACCTCTTTTTGAAATTAAAACACCGCCGAGTATTCCACCGAGTATTAGTGCAATAATTCCAATTGTTCCGTAAATGAACCCTACCTCCGAAGTTGATAATCCCAGTCCACCGATATCTCTTCCATCCAGCATAAAAGGGGATGCCATTTTTATTAATTGTGATTCACCTAAACGATACAACAAAAGGAATCCGATAATGATAAGTACCTTGGGTTTTTCGAAGAATCTTATGAATGCTCTGAAAAATTCATTTAATGAATCTGTCCTGTGAGATCTTAGAACGGACTTATCGGTAACCGGTTTGGGTAATACCATTTTGTGATAAGCAAAAAAGACAACAAAAAGTAATGCAATAATCACAAATGTAAAAATCCACGCAATAGGAACCTTCTCGGAATTAACTACAAATGTAGCTTCAACCTTTTGTTGAAGATTTGGATCGATCTGAATTATTACAAATGCCGGCTTGTTCCAATTCTTCGATGTAAATTTTAGAGATTGACCTTCGATAATATTAATTGCTGTATTCCCTTCAACATTATTCAGCTTAACAAAATATTCATCACCATCATCAGGTTTCTTGGATAAATGAAGTTTTAAAATTCCAATATTACCTACCAGTTCATCGGTAGAAGTTGTATCGGAAACAGAAATTAATTCCTGATTAAAACCGTTCATAATATTGAATTTATGTCCGAAGTCCCTATAGAAATTTGCGGCATCTTTTGTAATAGGTCGGGTTCCAATTTCCAAATTAGAAGGAGATGCAATTATTCTAATCCTACCCTCAAGTGGTTTTATTTCTGTAGAATCCAGTTGAATAGTTTGCTGGAAAAACTGATCGGGTCGTGTTGATACTTTGAATTCAGCCGGGCCAACTGAAAAAGTGGTTTCAAGAAATCCGGCTAAAATTACAAGTAATCCTTGTCCTGCAATCATTGCAACTCTATAAAACGTGCTTCGTATTCCAACAAAAAATGATTGCTTATTCTCAGGAAGTGCAAGCATATAAAAACCATCAGCAGCTATATCATGTGTAGCAGAACTGAAAGCTAATAGCCAGAAGAAGGCAAGAGTAAATTGAAAGAAATCCGGCAGAGGTATTGTAAATGCAACTCCAGCCATTCCGGCTCCAATAATTAGTTGCATTGTTGTAATCCAGAATCTTTTTGTCCGTAGTATATCAACAACCGGACTCCATAGTGGTTTTATTACCCAGGGTAAATAGAGCCAGCTTGTGTAGAGAGCAATGTCGGCATTGGAAATTCCGAGCCGCTTGTACATAATTACCGAAACCGTAATTACAATTACATAAGGGAGTCCTTCAGCAAAATAGAGTGTCGGAATCCACTTCCAAGGATTAATTATTTTTTCTCTTTTTTCTAAAAGTGTTTTTTTAACTATCATATTAATCCAGTCTGTTTAGGAGGCAAATTTTTTAGCAATAAGCACCGCACCAATTTCAGGAGGATGCTTAGCTTTAACAATTTTTATTTCGGGAAAATTTTTGCTTATACGCTCTTTTAGTTTTCTTGAATAATAATTCGATTTTGATAATAAGCTCCCCTGAAGACACAAATTAATTTTTTCGGATTTATTTCTTCTTGTTAGTGCTCTTATGTGAAGTATCAGCTCTTCAATTTCTTCGTTAAGAATTTGAATGCATTCTCTATTTCCTTTTCCGGCAAGTGTAATTACTAACTTTGCAATTTCGGCAATATTGAATTTGGGAGAGTGAATTAATAAAATAAGCTGGTTACTTTCGTTAATCTTATATTTTGATGAAAATACTTTTGATAGAGCTGTAGATTTTTTTCTTCCATCAAAAGATTTTGAAATAGACGATAAAGCTTTTCTACCAATAGAATAACCGCTTCCCTCGTCACCGATTAATCTACCAAATCCACCGACCCGCAAAAAATTATTCTTCTCATCCTTTGCAAACAAAATAGAACCGGTTCCTGCTATTAATATTGCGCCGTTATCTCCAGAGAAAGCGCCTTCAAATGTTATCTCAATATCAGTAAGAATTTTTATTTGGGGTATTGGAATGTTCTTTATACGCAAAGACTTTCTAATTGATTTCATCAGTAAATCGGAATTATTTTTTCTCCCGACTCCGGCAGTACCAATAACACCTAAAGAAATTTTTTTATTTCCAATTACACTTTTTATAAGCGAGGTTATTCTTGAAGCAGCAATGTCGAAACCAGTAATCAACGGATTAGATGCTTTGCCTTCGGAAGATTTTATGATGTTTAGATTTTCGTCGGTTAGAATACACCTTGTTTTAGTACCGCCGCCATCTATACCAATATAATATTCCATTCAACCTGATATTTATTGAAACTAAGATATAGAAAATCATTAGAACTAAAAAGATGGTTTTTCTTGAAAAGAATTTGATTTATAACCAACCGAATTGAAATTCATTGCAATTGATTTCGTGAAATATAGTTGTTAGATTTTATCCGGCTCTTGTATTAATTTCAGAAAATCTCCCGTCCTGTTATAATTGAAAATTCTTGTTTCTTAAAAAAATAATTTTCAGTTCATTCGACTCACCAAAAAAGAAGGAGGTTAAAATGCCTTCAAGAAAATTAAAAGAATACTTAGACCAGAACAATGTAAAGTACGTAACAATTAAACATTCTATTGCATATACTTCTCAGGAGATAGCAGCATCGGCACATATTAAAGGGAAAGATTTGGCTAAGACGGTTCTTATCAAAATTAACGGTAAAATGGCAATGTGTGTTTTGCCGGCATCTTATAAAGTAGATTTTGAACAACTTAAAAAAGCAGTTGGAAATGATAACATCCGTTTAGCAAATGAAATGGAATTCAAAGACAAATTTCCGGAATGTGAAGTTGGAGCAATGCCGCCATTCGGTAATTTGTATAATCTTGATGTATATGTTGCAGAAAGCTTAAAGGATGACAAACAAATTGCATTTAATGCGGGAACTCATACCGAACTTATTCAGCTTGCTTTTAATGATTTTATGAATCTTGTGAAACCTGTTATGATTAAATTTTCGTTTCCAACTAAATTGTAATAATATTCTATATTCATCACAAACCGATAATTTTTTTTGCAAAAGCAAACTAATGTTGATACATTTATAATCATTTTGATAATTCAATTATTATGAAAGGAAAAATAATGAAGCTAAGTAAAATCCTGAGTTTATTACTGATTGCTTTAATGCTTTTAACGGGCTGCAGTAAGGATGATAACCCTTCATCTTCTGAAGGTGATAATCTTGTTGGCACATGGGTCCTAACAAAAATTATTCTTACATCACTTGGTAATACTGAATTAAATCCTGCACAAGTCGGTTTCAGCGGGACAATAATAATGCGCAGCGACAGAACATTTTCAGCTACATTTACAGATGCTGACGGACCAACTACCGATACAGGTACCTGGAGTGTTTCCAGCGGAAAAATATCCTTGAAAAGTTCCTCCGGCGAAACACAAGTTTGGCCGTTTGGAATTTCCGGCAATAAATTAACGATCGAAACAAATCTTGATGTACCCAATTTGGGTAATATCCCTGTTCGATTAGAATTTACAAAACAATAATTCTATAGGACTGTAAATTTAGTTCAGCTTCTTTACAGTCCTTCCTTTTTCTCTTTAAAAACACTTGTAAAAATTTTATCTATAATTTGTATTTATTCTTATCACTAATAAATCCTTAAAATACTTATGGAGGTGTTATGAAAAACCAGATTGGTGTTTGGCTTGATAGTAAAAGTGCATTAATTCTGAATATCACCGAAAGCGAAGAAAAATTAATTAAGGTAAAAAGTGAGATTGAAAGCAAGGTTAGATTTTATGGCGAGAATAAAAAATATACTCGAATGGGTAATCTGTTTATCGACCCCGAAAAAACTAAGGAACAGAGACGCCTTCACCAGATGAAAAATTATATGCAGGAAATTATAGGCCATTTAAAAGGAGCAACAGATATTTACATCACCGGTCCGGCGCAAACAAAATTATTTCTAAATCAGGAATTGGAGAAAAAGAAATCATTTTTAAAAAAGAATATTACAATTGAAAACTCGGATAATATGACGGAAAAGCAAATTTGTGCAAAGATTAGGAAATATTTTGGCTCGGTTCACAAATAATAGGATAATGTTTATAGATTCTACTTGCTAATAAATTGTAATGCCAATAAGTTTCAGACACTAATATTCTATTTTTGTCTTTCTTATAGGAAACCAATATGAGTCTAAGTCAAATTGCAAGATCTATTAAAGCATCGCCCACCCTGGCATTAAATGAAAAAGCGGCAATCTTAAGAGAAAAAGGAGATCCGGTAATTCATCTTGGAGGTGGAGAACCAAAAAGCAGAGCACCGATGGATGCTCTTTTAGCAGCAGTAAATTCATTAAATACTGGTGAAATTCGTTACGCTCCGGCTGATGGAATTCCCGAATTGAAAAAAGCGATTATCCGTTATACAGAAGAGTTTTACGGAAGAAAAGTTAATCCGGAAAATGTAATTGCATCGGGTGGCGCTAAACAGGCAATTATGGTTGCAATGCAATCCATTCTTAATCCGCAAGAAGAAATAATTTTTCCCGCACCTTACTGGGTTAGTTATCCTGATATGACAAGATTATGCGGCGCTATTCCTGTTCCTGTTCTCCCGGAAGATGGAACATTTTATCCACGGCTTAAAGATATTGAACAAAGAGTTGGAAGTTATACACGGGCAATTATTATTAATAGTCCAAACAATCCAACCGGTGCAATGTATTCGGAAGAATTTATTGCCGATATCGTTGATTTCTGCGAGAGAAAAGATATTTATTTAATAATGGATGATATTTATCATCGACTGATATTCGATGGTAAAAAACCATTTAGCGCATATAACTATACAAAAAAATCTGTCGAAGAATCGAAGCTGATAATTATTAATGGTGTATCTAAACAATATGCAATGACAGGTTTTAGAATTGGCTGGGCGGTAGGTAATAAAAAAGTAATTGAAGCTATGGCAAATATTCAGGGTCATCAAACTTCCGGTCCTTCTGTTCTCTTACAGAAAGCTGCAGTCGGTGCTTTAAATGGAATTCAATCCAGTGTAGAAAGTTTACGTGTTACTCTGGAAAATAATCGTAATATTTTGATCGGCTTACTAAAATCATTTAATGGAATAAAAGTAACCGTTCCTGATGGTACCTTTTATTGCTTCGCAGATTTCAGCGCTTACGAAAAAGATTCGCAGAAGTTGTCAACGTATTTAATTGATAAAGTTATGGTTTTAACTGTTCCGGGAAAAGAATTTGGTCTTGATGGATTTTTAAGAATCAGTTACTGTGGAGCTATTAAAGAAATTACCGATGGCATTGAAAGAATGAAGTGGGCACTCGACCCGAATTCTCCTAACGAACTTTATATTGGCGACCGCAAACTTGTGAGGGATTGGTCATGAGTAAATACCTAGATTTCAATACGCCGGCAAGTAAACAAGCTCAGGAACTTGCATCAGATTTCCGATTAAAAAACCAGGGACTTACCTACCTTGATAGAGTTTACTGGAATTTACCCGAAGAAGCACTTTACGAAGAAGCGATCTTCAGGAATGAAGGTAAATTAGTTAAAGGCGGAGCTCTTTTAGTAAATACAGGTAAACATACTGCTCGTGCTGCTGCCGATAAATTTGTTGTTAGGGAGGAATCCACCGAGAAAGATATCTGGTGGGGAACATATAACCGTCCTTATGCTCATGCAAAGTGGTCACAGATGATGGGTCGTTTGCAAGCGTGGGCACAGGGTGAAGAATTTTTTGTTCAGGATGTTTATGCCGGTGCAGATCCGGATTACAAAATGCCAGTTCGTATAATTACGGAAAAAGCATGGCATTCATTGTTCGTGCGGAATATGTTTATCACCACTACTGATAGAGATGAATTAAAAAAATTCGTTCCTGAATTTACTGTTATTGCTGTTCCGGGTTTTAAGGTAGATCCAATTACTGATGGAACACGCTCTGAAACGGCAATTCTGCTTAACTTCGATCAGAGAACAGCAATTATTGCAAATTCACTTTATGCCGGCGAAATAAAAAAATCAATCTTTACCGTTCTTAATTTCCTTCTTACTTATCAGGATGTTTTACCAATGCATTGTTCTGCTAACGTTGGTGATAGTGGTGATGTTGCTCTCTTCTTTGGACTTAGCGGAACTGGTAAAACTACTCTTTCTGCAGATCCAAAACGAAGACTAATAGGTGACGATGAACATGGATGGAGTTCAAACGGTGTATTCAACTTTGAAGGCGGTTGCTATGCTAAAGTAATCCGGCTTTCTGCAGAGCATGAACCGCAGATATATGCAACTACACATCGATATGGAACAATACTGGAAAATGTTGTCTTCGATCCAATCTCAAGAAATATTGATCTTGATGACGATATTATAACCGAGAACACACGTTGTTCATATCCAATTGAATTTATTCCTAATGTAATTGAGGAAGGATATGTTAGAACTCATCCTAAAAATGTTATCTTCCTAACATGTGATGCCTCCGGAGTAATGCCACCAATTGCACGTTTAACTCCTGAACAAGCTCAATATCATTTTATTAGCGGTTATACTTCAAAGATTGCCGGCACCGAAATTGGTCTTGGTATTGAACCGCAAATAACTTTCTCTGCATGCTTCGGTGGGCCATTTATGGTTCGTCATCCTTTCGATTATTCCGAGATGTTAAAACAAAGATTACTAAAGCACAATGCAACTGTTTGGCTGGTTAATACCGGGTGGGTTGGAGGAAGGTTCGGAGTTGGTAAACGTATTAGTATCCGTCATACACGTAATCTGCTTAATGCAGCACTCGATGGTAAACTTGATAAAGTAAAATTCCGCAAAGATAAACTTTTCGGTTACGAAGTACCGATGAGTTGTCCTGATGTTCCAGAAGATGTTTTGTATCCGGAAAATTCATGGGGCAATAAAGACGAATACTGGAAAAAATACGATGCTCTTGCAGCAAGATTTATAGAAAACTTCAAACTGTTTGAAAATGGTTGCTCTAAAGAAGTAATTGCTGCTGGTCCTAAACGGTTGTAATCTTTTTTATTAAGTGGTTTCATCAAGCTTAAGGTGGAACCACTTAACTCTCCTTTATAATTTTAAATTAATAACGTATTTTTTATTAGAAGCATTAACATATTTAAAAAGATAATCAGTTGACGGTATCAAAAAGAATTAGCAAGATTAATATTTCATCAACAATGAAAATTGCCCAGGAAGCCAAAGAAATGCTTCATAAGGGAATTGATGTGATTGACCTGAGCGTTGGTGAGCTGGATTATCCTACACCGCCTAATGTTAAAGATGCTGCAAAAAAAGCAATTGATCAGAATTTTACAAAGTACACTATTAATTCCGGAACGATTGAGTTACGGGAAGCAATTGCAGAAAAATTGAGTAAAGAAAATTTTCTTAATTATTCACCATCGGAGATTATCGTTTCCAATGGTGCAAAACAATGTGTCTATAATGCAATTCAATCTGTTATAAATGATGGGGACGAAGTTATTTTCTCATCTCCATATTGGGTTTCATATCCAGAGATGGTTTCTCTTGCACATGGTAAAAGTGTTATAGTAGATACGAATGAACGGGACGGTTTTAAAATCTGCCCCGGGCAATTAGAAGAAGTTATTTCGCCAAGGACAAAACTAATAATTCTCTGTAATCCATCTAATCCTACCGGTGCGCTATATACTAGAAATGAATTGGAGAAAATAGCTGAGATTATTGAGAAACATAATTTTTATGTGATTGCTGATGAGATTTATGAAAAAATGGTTTATGATGATAATGAGTTTGTTGGTTTTGCCTCCATAAGTGAGAAAGTTAAAAGCAAGACAATTGTTGTAAACGGATTATCAAAATCCTATGCAATGACAGGATGGAGAATTGGTTATGCCGCCGGTCCACAACATATTATTAAAGCTATGAATAAGATTCAAAGCCACAGCACTTCTAATGCATCATCAATTTCCCAGGCGGCAGCAGTAGAAGCTCTTCTGGGTCCGCAAACTTTTATCGAACATATGAAGAATGATTATCAAAAAAGGAGGGACTTTTTCTTTAACGAAATTAAATCAATAAAAGGTCTCCAGTGCTTTAAACCGCAAGGTGCATTTTATCTCTTTCCAAACATTACTTATTTTTTTAACAAGTCAACTAATATTTTCCGCATAGAACATTCCTTTGACCTGGCGATGTATTTATTGTATGAAGCGAAAGTAGCTGCAGTACCGGGAAGTTCATTTGGTTCCGAGGGTTATCTAAGAATGTCATATACTGCATCAATGGAAAAATTGGGAGAGGCTGCAGAAAGAATAAAAAACGCTCTGAGTAAGTTAATTTAATTGTTTAAATAAAACTCGAGCGCTCTAAGTACTTTTTCTGTTTCCATTTTTTGGCCAGTCCATAATTCAAATGAGTGCGCTCCCTGTTCAACAAACATTTTAAGTCCTGTTATTACTGTTGCCCCTTGTTGTTCGGCAATCTTTAAGAATTTAGTTTTAACCGGAGTGTAAACAACATCGAATACAATCTGATCTTTAGAAAACGACTCCGGTATCGTTGTCGCCGAATCATCAATATCCGGAAACATACCAATTGTAGAGGTGTTCACAATTAATTTTGAATCCTGAAGCACTTTAACAACATCTGGTGGAACAAGATGATAAGCTTTTATTTTATTGAAAATCATTTTGGAGGAAAAATATTCTTTTAACGACTCTGCAATTTGTTCTGTTCTGTTGATTATATTAATTCGTCCGACTTTAAAATTTCTTATCAAAGCATAAATTACGCTTCTTGCTGCACCTCCGGCGCCTATTACAGTTATATTTGAATTCTGAAGAGCGTCCCGATATGGATTTAATGATTCTACTACACCGATTACATCTGTATTAAAACCCCGCAAAACACCATCATCGTTCAATACGGTATTAACCGCACCAATAATACTTGCTTCCTCAGAAATATCTTTTAGCATAGGAATGATTTTTTCTTTCAGAGGTAGTGTAACATTAAAACCTTTTATTCCAAGAGCAACAATTCCTTTTAATGAATCTTTAAGCAAACTTGTCGGAACATCGAAGGGCAAATAAATATAATTAAGTCCGGCAAGTTCAAAAGCGATATTATGCATCAAAGGAGAGTAAGAATGCTTAATCGGGTGTCCGATTATTCCGATAATTTTTGTGTTGTGATTGAATTTATTTTGTGTATTCATAAAAAACTAAGATTTATTATCATCAAGTAGTTTAGTAAAAAGTTTAGATGATTTTACTTCCGGGTAATCGCGAGTGAATTCATTCCTAATACTCGGATCCAGTTCAAATGTTTTTTTAAGACATTCAATTGCTTCTTGAGTTTGACTGAGCAAAAAATTGATTTTGGCTTTTCCGTAATATGAATTAGCATGATTCGGTTTTAATCTTATACACTCATCGAAAGCTTTTAGTGATTCAAGCCAGGCACCCATTTCAAAGTATGTTTCTGCTAATTTATACCAGGCACCAAAATTATCGTTGTTAAGTTCAATTGCTTTTTTGAAGCTTGTTACAGAATCGTTTAACTGTCCGAGTGAGTATTCAAGATCTGCTTTTGCAAACCAGGCATCTTCCGGATTACTTGTAAGAGAAATTGCCTTGTTAAAATCTTTCAACGCAAGCTGAAATTTACCGATTGAATCGTAACAATAACCACGTGCAAGAAAAGCCTCGTAGTATTCAATATCCAGCTTAATTGCTTCTGTATAGCATTTAATTGCTTGCTGGTAATTTTCGAGCTCTTCGTATGTTTGTCCCATATTAAAGAGTATAGTCTCGTCATATGGATCCAGATCGTAAGCTTTTTTATATGCGCTTAATGCTTCGCTGAATCTTCCGACTTTTGAATAGGAATAACCGCAATTGAACCATGAACTGGAAAAGTCATCCTTTAATGCAATTGCCAGTTCAAATGAATTAATTGCTTTTTCCCACTGTTCCATTCTAAGATGAACAATTCCCTTATTATACCAGCCGGTAAAGTTATCGGGGTCGTTGTTTAAAAATTCTTCGTATGCACCAAGAGCTTCTATAAGTTGATTTGAATTCTCGTAACAATATCCAAGTTCATACCATGCTTCTAAATATTCAGGTTCTATATCAACAGCTTGTTTAAAGTAGTTAATTGCTACGCTGAACTGTTCTCTTTTTTCGAATAATATTCCAAGATTAAAATAGATTTCGGAATTATTCGGTTCGAATGTAAGGGCTTTCTTTAAAGATTCTACTGCATCTTCGAACATACCCAGATTGTCTTCTGCGATCGAAATGTTTATAAATGTTTCAACATCATTTGGATTCAGTGACAGGGATTTTCTGAAACAATTATAAGCTTCATCAAATTGAAATGAATTGTTTAGAAAAATTCCTTTGAATTGCCACAGCTCTGAATTGAATGGAGTTATTGAAATAGCTGCGTCGGTTAATATTAATCCATCGTCCAGATAATCGTTTTCTAAACAGAGTTGAATTGTATCTTCTATGTAATCAATATTTGCAAGTATCTGTCCGTTATTTATATGTTCGTTCGAAGTTTTTATCCTTGTTTTAATCTCTTTTTCATCAAAATCTCTATCCAGATTCTCATTCAAATAGTCTTCGGAAAAACTCATTTATACTCCTAATTAATTCGTGGGAAAATGTATTACTAAGAGAAGTGAAAATCAAGTTGATTTTAATTTTAGAATTTACCGCAATAAATAGACTAATTTGCTTCTTGCATCTCAAATTTTTTGAATGATATTTCCTTCATTCCATTCGATATTGTAAAATTGTAAAATTCCGGCTCTTCTCCGAATTTGTCTTTATATGCTTTAGTGATTTGTTTTATGAATGATTTGGATTTGTCTTTTTCAACAAGATGAAAAGTTGAACGCCATGGTGAACAGCTAATCATTTTTGAACCGAGAACCCCGGATAATTCAGATGATTTCTGAACAAGAAAATCACATTTATCGCAGCTCAATTCGTAATCATTGGAAATGCTCCAATGGGATTGTGTTATACAATTCCCGAATTCTTTAATCATATTCTTTTTAAGATATTTTAGTGCTTCTTCGGCTCGTATCCTTTCGTTAACATTATACAGAACCCGATTGAAAATTCTCTTGGGCAACATATGATAATGACGTAATAAGAAACTCTGCTCCACATCGCGTAAATTTTTAATTCCCCAGATATAAAGTCTAAGACCCTTTACTCCCACATCACATTCTGATATCCTCTCGTTGCACGTATCTGCAATAAATGGAATTTTATCTTTTGTGTTAGCTATAATCAGGTTAAGATTATCATAGTTATATGAAACGGATTTATAGACCATGTTCCTTAAATCAATTGAAAATAATTTATTTTCGGAAGCATATTTTACTGTATAGTGATGCGCGATATTTGAAATCTTGCCAAGATTCTCCAATTCACATTTTCTCACATAACCAAGCAAATCGTTGTTGGCAATAGTTAGATTAAGTATTTTTTTAATAGAAGTTGCAAATCCTACTTCATTTGATGCAAGATTACCAAGTCCTAAACATTCCGGGATGTCCGAATGAAATAAAAGATCAAATCCAGAAGTTAATAAGCCATCATTATTCAGTAATTTTAGGAGACACATAGGATGCCTGAAATGAAAATCATCCTGATTTTTTATTTCGTGTATTAAAAAACTTGCCGATTTTTCTTTGACCAGATCACTTAGATTAATTCTGTTATCGATTCTTTTTCGAGCGAGAATTAAAGAGTATTTGTTAATTGCTGCAGATAATAAAATTCCATCATTATAATGAGTATGATCACCCAGTAAAATTAAACTTGCCGGGGTAAGAAAAATATAAGTACCTTTTAAATCGCTATAGAGTTCTTCAAATTTCTTTTTTGCAGAAATAATAAGTTTTCTTTCACCATTCATTCCATTATTTTCCACTGTATCCTCCAATTCAAAATAATGCAGAGCAAAGAATATTATTGTCTTATTAAAATTAAAAAAATACTTTAGAAAATTCAGCTTACTTGCTCTTTGGATAATAAATCTTTAACTCTGCTTTGTAGATTGCTTTAAGATGCGCTTGCTCTGCTTACTTACATATTACTCTTATTTTGATGTAAAAAGATATTTAACAACAAATCATAAGCCCCAGAATTTAATTGCTATTCCGCATATAAAAATTACAAAACCTGCCGATGCATAAGTGTATTTTTCAAATTTACCCATCTTTAAAAAATTTAGACCGTATATGGAAGTAATAACAACCGTTATCATTGTAGCAATGGTTACTATTCCAAATACAAAGGTTACTAAAATCATTCCGATTACACTGTTAACAGCAGCCGGATACATTAATATTGGTATTAATGCTTCACAGGGACCGAAAACAAATATCAGAAAAAGCAACCAGGGAGTAAGTCTTTTATCAATACCCTTTATTTCACCAGAGTCGGAATTTACATTTGTAAAATTACTCGACGGATCAAAATTGTTTTTATTAGAGAAATGATGATGATGAGGAATTTTCCTAACTATTTTTTTAATTCCGTAAATAAAATATGCAAGTCCGCTGCCTATAAGAAGCCATGCAGCAATTTCACCTCTTATCGACTCAACCGTTTCAAGATTGCTTATTGTTATTCCCAATAAAAATCCAACAATACCCAATGCAACTGAACTCAATATATGGCCCAAACCACAGAGGAATGTAATTATTATTGTTTTTTTAATGCTCCAGTTGTATGCTTTTGCCAGGGCAATGAAAGGTATGTAATGATCGGGACCTAATATTGTGTGGATTATTCCTACAGAAGCAGAAGTGAATAATAAAAGTATTAATTCGTTATTCATATTACTCCTATAATTATTACATAAATTATAGAATACGTTATCATAAAATTCGTATATTGTAAAAGACATGCAAGTCATTTTTATTACTTGTTGATCACCGGACTTAGTATGCATGAGCTTTCTTTAGCTAAAGAAATTATAAGTCATATTGAAAGAATAATCCCTGTTGACGACTTACCCAAAATTCAAACCATAAAAATCCATGTGGGAGAATTCAGCAATATATTGCCGGATTCATTACTGTTTGCATTTAATTCACTAATCGAAGGCACTATATTAAACAGTGTAAGACTTGAACTGGAAATCGTTGCACTTAAGGTGAAGTGTAATATTTGTCAAGAGATTCATCCAATAAAGATGAATAATTTTGTATGTCCAAATTGCAATAGCAATGATCTTCAACTTTTTTCAGGTGCTGAACTTTTTATAGAAAGCATACAGATGAATGACGATTAAAAAGAGGTTAATATGAGCGTGTTAAAAATTGAGAGAAAAATTTTAGAAAAGAACGATCAAATTGCTGAGCGTAATAGAAAAATGTTTTTATCGCATAGCATTTTTACAATGAACATGCTCAGTTCTCCAGGTTCCGGAAAGACAAGTTTAATTGAAAAAACAATTTTGCAACTTGGTGAACAAATTAAGATAGGTGTAATAGAAGGCGACCCACAAACTGATCTTGATGCACAGAGGTTGAATTCCCTTGCAATTCCAGTTGTACAGATAATTACAAATGGTGGGTGCCATCTAGAAGCGAATTTGGTAAATGATGCCTTTTCCAAAGGGAGTTTTACACAAGTTGATCTCATGATAATTGAGAATGTTGGAAATCTGGTATGCCCCGCCGGTTTTGATCTTGGAGAAAATTTAAAAGTAGTTGTTGTAAGTGTAACAGAGGGGGATGATAAACCTTTGAAATATCCTGTTGTATTTAGAAACTCTTCTGTGATGATTATAAATAAAATTGATTTACTGCCGTTCGTAAATTCTTCTATTGATCAGTTAAGTAAAAATGCATTAAAAATAAATCCATCCTTAAAAATATTTGCTACCTCTTGCTATACAGGAGAAGGGATGGATTTATGGTGTGAATGGATAAAGAATCAACTTAATAGATGAATTCCCGATTAGTAATCCATATTAATGGAGCGGTGCAAGGAGTTGGATTCAGGCCGTTTGTATATAGAACGGCAGTTGAGTTATTATTAAACGGTTATGTTAAAAATGTTTCAAGCGGACTTAAAATTGAAGTCGAAGGGGAGGAGAAGCATCTTAATACCTTTCTACTGAAATTAAGTAAAGATAAACCCCCACTGGCTAATATAACAAGCTTAGAGTATTCTTTTTTAGATCCGGTTGGGCACTGTAAATTTATTATTATGGAAAGTGATTCATCAAGTTCTCCTTCCACAATCGTACTACCCGATATTTCAACTTGCCATGATTGTTTAATAGAACTATTTGATTGCAATAACCGAAGATACATGTACCCATTTATAAATTGTACAAATTGCGGACCCAGATTTTCTATCATAAGAAATTTACCATACGATAGAGCAAATACCTCAATGAGCGACTTTGTTATGTGCAGCGATTGCAGAAGGGAATATGGAAATCCTTCCGACAGAAGATTTCATGCGGAACCGATTGCATGCCCGGTATGTGGTCCTCAAATAGAATTATGGGATAAATACGGCAGTATAATTGCAAAAGGTTATAAAGCTTTACTTACCGCTATTGATTTCATCTTTCAAAAAAAAATAATAGCAGTAAAAGGGATTGGAGGATTTCAGCTTATTGCAGATGCAAATGATGAAAAAGTAATTAAACAATTAAGAGAAAGAAAGAAACGGGATGAAAAACCTTTTGCAGTAATGTTTCCTAACATTCTAAAGGTAAAAGAATGTTGCATTACTTCAGAAGAAGAAGAAAATCTTCTAATCTCTCCTGAAGCACCTATTGTTCTCTTAAAAAAGAAAAAAAACTATCATGAATTTATTTCCCGCGCGGTTGCTATTGATAATCCATATCTTGGAATTATGCTTCCCTATTCTCCCTTACACCACATCATCATCAATGAATATAAAAAACCAGTAATTGCAACCAGTGGAAATCTTTCTGAGGAATCGATATGCATTGATAATTGTGAAGCTTTAACAAGACTATATGGTATTGCTGATTATTTCCTTGTTCATAACAGAACAATTTTACGTCATGTTGACGATTCAATAGCCCGAATAGTAAAAAGTAAGAGGACGATTCTACGACGAGCCCGCGGATTTGCTCCTTTACCAATTAATATTAGGGACAACAATCCCGAAGGGAGTAATTCAAAAATTCTGGCTCTTGGAGGACATCTTAAAAATACCATCTCATTAAGATCAGGAAATTCTATTTTTATCAGCCAGCATATTGGAGATCTTTCAACAGAAGAATCATTTAGTGTTTTTAAAAAAGTAATTGCTGACTTTCAAAATCTATATGAGGTAAAGCCCGAAATAGTAGTAACCGATTGTCATCCCGATTACATATCAACTAAATATGCTCTGGAATTAGGGATTGAGCAAAAGAGTGTACAGCATCATTATGCACATATTGCGGCTTGCAGATTAGAAAACGAAATTGATGGCGAAGCTCTGGGTGTATCCTGGGATGGAACGGGATTTGGAGAAGATAAAACTATATGGGGCGGTGAATTTTTTTACTCGGATAATTACGCATTAAAACATATAGGGCAATTCAAAAAGTTCTGGTTGCCCGGCGGTGAACAAGCTATTAAAGAACCGTGGCGTTCTGCTATCGGTGCCATATATTCTTTTTTTGAAAATGATAGAGAACAACAATTGCCCCATTCATTGATTAATTTTATTGATGTAAACGATCGGAAAATGATTTTGCAACAACTTAAAAACAAGATCAATACCTACCATACTTCAAGCGTTGGAAGATTGTTCGATGCTGTTTCAGCATTATTAGGTTTATGCAATAGATCAAATTATGAAGGCGAAGCTGCGATGAAGCTTGAGTTTATTGCCGATATAAACGAAACCTCTTATTATCCTTTCGGATTTGAATCAAATAATATAATTGAAGTTGACTGGCACCAAATGTTGGCCGAGATACTAATTGATATTAAAAATAAAGTAAAGCATTCTACAATCGCAGCAAAATTCCATAATACACTTGCGAGGATTATTCTTGAATTTGCAAAGAAGTCCAGCATAAATAAAATAGTTCTGAGCGGCGGGTGTTTTCAAAATCTTTTTTTGATGGAACGGATTATTGATTTATTGGAATCTGATAATAAAAAAGTTTACTGGCACCAGCGGGTTCCCCCCAATGATGGAGGAATTTCACTTGGGCAAATTGCTGCTGTAATAAATTACATGGGTGATTTTGAATGAAATAATTTCACGATTGATGATAAACAAAAGGAGAATTAAATGTGCCTGGCATTACCCGGAAAAGTAATTTCGATTGATGAAAGCAATCCGAATTTAAAAACAGCAAAGGTTAATTTTAACGGTGTTGTTAAAGATGTAACA
The DNA here is from genome assembly GCA_037446915.1 of Ignavibacteria bacterium. Classification (GTDB taxonomy): domain Bacteria; phylum Bacteroidota; class Ignavibacteria; order Ignavibacteriales; family Melioribacteraceae; genus DSXH01. The sequence continues at coordinate 44,816 of JBBIHP010000005.1, read as the reverse complement.
GCTCAGTGGATTGATGACCTAAAAATTGGTGATTATGTAATCGTTCATGTAGGATTTGCATTAAACAAAATTGATGAGAAAGAAGCGATTGAAACACTTCGAATAATAAACGAGATGGTGGATTCGACAAAAAGAGAGAGCGGGGAATAGTTGTTATGAAATATGTTGATGAATATCGGGATGCTGAATCAGTTAGACTTTTGAGTGAGAAAATTAAATCTATTATTACCCGTAATTGGAATATAATGGAAATATGCGGAGGACAAACACACACAATTCTTAAATATAAAATCGAAGAATTATTGCCACCTCAAATATTATTAATTCATGGTCCGGGCTGCCCGGTATGTGTTACACCAATTGAGATGATCGACAAAGCAATTTTACTGGCATCCAGACCTGATATTATTCTTGTTTCTTATGGAGATATGCTAAGAGTCCCGGGCACTGATTCAAATTTGCTGGAAGCAAAATCAAAAGGCGGAAATGTAAAAATGATTTATTCTCCGCTTGATGCAGTTAAAATTGCTGAACAGAATCCGGATAAGAAAATAGTTTTTTTTGGAGTCGGATTTGAAACTACCGCACCGGCAAATGCTTTCACAATTTTTGAAGCTGAACGTCGCGGATTAAAAAATTATTTTATGTTGTGTTCACATGTTTTAGTTCCACCGGCTATTGAATGCTTACTGAAATCAGGTAAGAATTCTATACATGGAATCTTAACCGCAGGTCATGTTTGTACTGTTATGGGTTACGAAGAATATATCCCTTTAGCAGAAAAATACAAAACACCAATGGTTGTTACAGGATTTGAACCGGTTGATATTCTATCAGGATTGTTAATGGTTATTAACCAATTAGAGAACGGAAATTGTTTTATTGAAAATCAATATGGCAGAGCTGTAAGAAAGGAAGGAAATATTCACTCAAAGAAAATAATATCGGATGTTTTTGAGATAACGGATAGAAATTGGAGAGGAATCGGTGTTATTCCACAAAGTGGTTTGAAAATTAAGTCTAAGTATTCACACTATGATGCGGAAACAGTTTTTAATATTTCCGTAACCGGATCTGATGAACCAGATATTTGTATTGCGGGAGAAATTTTGCAAGGATTAAAAAAGCCCGGGGATTGTCCGGCATTCAGAAAAGAATGTAAGCCGGAAATTCCTCTTGGAGCACCTATGGTCTCTTCTGAAGGTGCGTGTTCTGCTTACTATCGTTATACTAAATAATGTTGAGTACATTATGAATGAAAACGCAAATTACATGGGTTCAGTATGCCCGATTTCCAGAACTGAGTATGATAGAATTTTGATGGCACATGGTGGGGGCGGAACACTTACTAATCAGTTAATTCAGAAAATCTTCATTTCACAATTTGGTAACGAAGTACTCGATGTACTTCACGATAGTGCCATGTTTAAAGTTGAGAGCAAAAGATTGGCATTTACAACTGATTCATATGTTGTAAATCCTGTTTTTTTCCCGGGAGGAAATATTGGAGAGCTTGCAGTTTATGGAACCGTAAACGATCTTGCTATGGCCGGCGCTATTCCTATTTATCTTTCAGTGAGTTTTATTTTGGAAGAAGGTTTTGAAATTGAAACTCTGTGGCAAATTGTTGTTGCAATGAAAAATGCATCACGAAAAGCAAATGTCAAGATTGTTACAGGTGATACGAAAGTTGTTGACAAGGGGAAGGGTGATGGTATTTATATAAATACTTCTGGCATCGGGATAATTCCCGATGATGTTAATATTAACCCTCACAATGCAAAACCGGGTGATTTGATTATTCTAAGCGGAAAAATAGCGGAACACGGAATTGCAATTTTATCTGCACGCGATGGGCTTGAATTTGAATCTGAGATCCTTAGCGACCTGGCCCCACTAAATGCTTTGGTGTCGGTAATGCTTAATGAATCAAAGAATATTCATGTTTTGAGGGATCCTACAAGAGGTGGACTGGCAAGTACACTTAATGAAATTGCCACTCAATCGAATGTAGGTATTAGAATTTATGAAGATAAAATTCCTATTGCCGGTAATGTAAAGGCAGCTTGTGAAATATTCGGTCTTGATCCGCTTTATATTGCAAACGAAGGGAAACTGGTCGCGTTTATTGATCCCGGAAATGCTGAAAGTGTATTGAATAAAATGCAGTTACAAGAGTTCGGCAAGGATGCATCGATTATTGGTGAAGTAACAGACAAAAATCCCCAAACGGTTGTAATGAAAACAGCTATCGGTACAAATAGAATTATTGACATGATTTCAGGTGAGCAATTACCCCGAATATGTTAATGTTGTTATATGTGCTTAGTGATGAATCTATTCAAACAAGAAAAAAATTGAATCCATTTCTTCTTCCGTCTCTTCAATCTCCTCTCTTATCAGTGGGATTACTACTGTAAAAGTACTTCCTTTACCGGGAGCGCTTTCGACCTTAACTGTTCCGCCATTTATCTTAACAATTTCTTTTACAAGATTCAATCCGAGGCCGGTTCCTATCTGTTCCATCTCTTTTGCTTTTTTACCTCTATAAAACTCATTAAATATTTTTTCAAGTTCATTTTTTTCAATCCCTATACCGTTATCCTTAACCGAAAAACCGAAACTTTGTTTTTTGATGAAGGGCTCTATTCGAACTTCACCTCCCGGATTTGTATATCTAATCGCATTTGATATCAGGTTACTTAAAACAATTTCAAGACCGGTTTTATCAAACTCAATAAAATGTTTGTTATGTAGGCGGATTAGTTTATAAGTAATACTTTTGTTAACAGCATTTATCTGATGATTATTTGATATTGACTCAACCCAGGCAGAATACTCAACGGTTTCTAATTGAGGTTTCTCAAGTCCCAGATTGATTTGAGTAATCGAAATAATTTCTTTAACCATATTTAAAACCTGGTCGGATCGTTTTTCTGTTCTTCTTAGTAATTCAACTATCTCCGGTTTAAGATGGTCTGAATATAAATTTTTAATTACATCTAACTGGCTTTTAATTGCAATCATCGGGGATTTTAATTCATGTGCGGCAAATCTGAATGCTTTATTTTTTTCTTCAATCGACTTCTCCAGCATTTTATTTTTTTCATCAATAATTCTTTTAAGAGAACGGTAGCCGATCATAAAATTATTTATGATATAAACTCCCGAAAAAGTAATTGCATAAAATGCAGTTAATGCCGTTATTAAGAACGCGGTAGACGGTGGATTATCATAGATATTATAAATATTGGAAATTCCCAGGTGCTCTAAAACTGACCAAATTGTTAGAAGCAATGAAGCTATTGCAGCATTAACATAAGGTAAAAGGACTCCCGGAAAAAGAATTCCCGAAAGAATTACCTGGACCAGGTAAATAAAATAAAAGGGATTTGCTATCCCTCCGCAATAATGAATAAGTACAGAAATAATTAGAAGATCTATTACAATCTGAATCTCGGCAAATGCTAATTCAAAAATTTCATTCTTCCTGGGAAGATGATTATAAAGAAAGAAATAAATCAGATTAATTATAGAAATGATTGACGCTATAAATAGGATTTCATTATAGCCGAGATTATAACCCATCATATCCTTACCGATTGGAACGGAGACTAATATACCGAACACTGCAAGCCAGCGAAGATTTACATACCAACCCATTCGTATTCTGAGCGAATCCACTGTATGAAACGGTAATACGATACTTGCTTTTAGATTGTTGATAGATTGGTTCAATCCAGCCATAAAAGCTAAATATTATTGTTGAAAAAATTCAGTATGCGGCAGTTAATCTCTTTAGATATACTATCAGCATAAACCGGTGGCTCAATATCGATAGCAAAATATTTTATCTGTTTGTGGCAGTGTATTTTTATGAACTCATCTACTAATTTAATTGAAAAAGAATGTGTACTTATTGCAACTTTGTCAATTAAATCGGATGATAGCCAGTTGAAATTTTTTACCAATCCTTTTGAAGTAATTGCATCGATAAAAACAATTAATTCTGCTTTTGTATTTATAAATTGGTCTAAAAAATTTTCGGGATTAGTTCCTGCAAAAATAAATTCAGACTTATTAAAAGGTTCAGTTTCTCTTAGAATAATTGTAAATAGAATTCCCGCAAAATCATCCCCTCGCAACTCGTTACCTAACGCAACGAATAAGATTTTTTCGGGCAGAGTATCTATAAGATCACTTTTAAAATTGTTAAAATTCATCGGCAACTGTAATTTTATGTCTGCAAACTGGACATACTTCTTTCAAATAATCTTCTCTTCTTATTCTGGATTTTACCTTCGACACCCCCGGTTCAATAAATTGTTTTTGAGTTTCTAATAAAAAGTTGGGATGGGCATACGATTTAGCCCCTAATTTTATTTTAATCCATTGTAAATGATCTCTGCACGCAATAATTCCGCCGCAGCATTCACAAATGGCTAAATCCCTTTCAATCGATTCGAACATTTCAGGAGCTGTTAGTGAGAATGTTGCAAAGGAATGTTCGTTTGTAAGTTTAATACCGCCATTGGTAATACATTTTTCCTCACACTGTCCGCAGTTTATACAGGAGCAGTAGTCAACTTGTAATGTTCGTTTATTATTCTCTTTATCGTCAATTATTTCTATTGCCGAAGCCGGACATACCTGTGCACAAGTTCCGCAGCCAATACATAAATCTTTATTATACCTTGGTTTCCCTCTGTATGCAGAATCTGCAATGAAAGGTTCTGATGGAAATTTAGTAGTGTATGGAGCGGAAAAAAATGAAGTAAGAGCTTCTTTTACTTCTCTTAATTTTGGTAAATACATTGCACATTCTCCTAAAAGGAAAATTCAATAATTCTTAATTTGTTGATGATTCTTTCAGTTCTTTATCCTCTGCGTAAATATCTACAATCGATTCACCGGTAAGTTTTATACCGGCTCTATGAGCTGCTCTTGATATTGCATGAGCTCCAACCGGCGAGGTTAAGAAAATAAAAATAATTCCGATGATGCATTTGATGCCGAATGCATTAAATCCTTGAATTATCAAGACACCTAATAAAATACCGGCAGTGCCGAATGTAACACACTTTGTTGCTGCTTGAAGGCGATTATAGACGTCGGGTAACCTGACAAGTCCTAATACACCAAAAAAATCGAATGCAATGCCTGCACATATTAAAATTGTTCCAATAATTTCGTTAATCATCTAACGACCTCCCTTCAAGAATTTTGGCGAATGAAAGTGTTGCAATAAAGCTAAGCAGTGCCCATATAAGTCCTATATCCATAAAGAAGGACTCGTTATAGAATAACCCTAATAATGCAAGAATTCCTATTGTAAGAACACCAAGTATATCAACAGCAACAAGCCGATCGGCGGCAGTGCGTCCAATTATCACACGAATCAGCACAAATAAAATGCTGAACAAAAGAACATTAATTAATTTTATTAGAGTTGTCGATTCCATGATAAAAAAATTGAAATACATGAACAGTGCAACAATAATTAAACCGGTAACCCATCTTATGATTTTCATTCGAACACCTCCGTTAAAAGCTTCTCGAATTTTGCAGATATAGTTGCCGTGTTTTCATCGATGTTATGATAATCTTTGGTCACAATATCAATCCAGTGTATATATATTTCATTCTTATCAGGATTAATATCCACGGTCATTGTCCCCGGTGTAAGTGTTATTGAATTACATAGGACAGTCCTGGCAGAATCTTTAGTCAATCTGGTTTTTACTTTTACAATTCCCGGTTTAATAGGGAGATCTGGATGAAGTACAATGTAAGCAACGTGAAAGTTAGCTTTAATCATTTCCCAAATAAATCTTAAGAAATATTTTGCAAAAGCCAATATTCTTAAGAACAAATGCTTTGTTTTTTCAGTCGTTATTAAAAATTGTCCGGCAATTAAGCTGACCAAAAGAGAGAGTAATAATCCAACAAATACTTCCTGCCAGTTTTTCATATTTGTAAGTGCAGACCAAACTAAAGCTGAAAGAATAAAAACAATTAACCGGCTGCGAGTTTTTATTTTCATTTTTATTTTCCCATTACTAATTGAATGTATAGGGTTCTATTCTGAAGAACATCAACAACCGGATCGAGAGCAATTTCTCTTATACCGGGAATAATCATCAAACTGGTTGCAACACACAATACTGCAAGCGTTATCATAGCAAAATTCATTTTCCAATCAATTGATTTGCCGTTTACATCTGCTTTCTTTTCGCTTCTGAAACCATATCGCTGAACTTTCATAAAAGATGCTAAGGTAAGTATGCTTCCAATAACAGCAATAAGAGCATATACAGGTTGATTTGCTTCTATCGCAGCAATAATAATTATCAGTTTGCTGAAAAATCCGTTGAAAGGAGGAATTCCGGAAATTGCAAGAGAGGCAATCATCGAAGTATTTGAAGTTGTTGGAATTATCCTGGTTAAATTGCCAAGTTTTCTCAAGTCGCGTGTACCTGTTACTGTTTCAACGGCACCGGCATTATAAAATAAAAGTGATTTGAACAATGCGTGATTAAGAAGATGAAAGACACCACCAAGTATTCCCAGAGTTGTTGAAAGTCCGAACCCTAAAAAGATGTATCCCATTTGACTGATACTATGGTAAGCAAGAAGGCGTTTAAAATCCCATTGACCTACAGCGAGAAATACACCTACAATCATTGAGATAGAACCGATAATTAAAAAGATATTCAGGAAAAATTGTGGTGCATCGAAAATGTTGAAAAAGATTCTAACAAGTACATACATACCAAGTATTTTAATGAGTATTCCTGAGAGCATAGCAGAAATTGGCGCTGGTGCAGACGAATGGGCATCGGGTAGCCATGCATGAAACGGCATTGCAGCAGCTTTTAATCCGAATCCCGCAACGAATAGACCGCCAATCCACAATTTAATGCTTGAATTTATGGAAGGGAGCTGCTCACCAATTTTTGCTAAAGTAAGAGTGGAAGCAGCACTGTATGTTACAGCTATTCCGAGAAGAACAATTGTAGATGAAACAGAACCCATAACCGCATATTTAAATGATGCTTCAAATTCCTCTGCTTTCCCTCCATATGCTACAAGTGCATAAGCAGCAAAAATTGAAATCTCTACAAAGACAAAAAGATTAAATAGATCACCTGTTATTATTACTCCATTCATTCCGGCAACAAGAAGCATAAAGAGTGAATAATATTTCCAATCGCCCGATAAATTTCTTACATAGGAAATCGAAAAAATTAGTGATGTAAGAGAAATAATACTTACCAGTACAAGCATGAATGATGTGAGTGCATCTTGAACAAGGACAATTCCCACCGGTATTTTCCATGAACTCATGTAATAAGAAAGAGTTTCTGTATGCATGGTGATATAACTGAAAAGCGATAGAATTAAAAGTGAAATAACAGCAATTATCGAAAGAATAATTGCCCAGTCGTCCTTTTCTCCGGCTATAAGAGTAATTAGAAAGGCGGCTAAAAGGGGAATGATTATAAAGTATGGAATAATCATCCTTTCAACCTCCTTATTTTAGTTATATCGAATGTTTTATACTTTTCGTATAATCGAAGAGCAAGCGCAACAAGCATTGCAGTTGTACCGAGTTCAATTACTATTGAAGTAAGAACCAATGCCTGTGGTAAAGGATCTACCATTTGTGATACTGCCTTTCCTTCTGAAAGAATAGGGTATATAGAGTTGTTTCTATACGCAAATAAAATGAGCATTAAATTAGCAGCATAACCCATAATTCCGATCGATAAAATTATTTTGATTAGATCCCTTTTGGTAAGTATTCCATAAATGCCTACCAAAAACAAAATGAAGCAGAGAAGATAAACTATCATTGCTCATCTCCTTTATCAAAATTATAAGCAGCTAATGCCAGCACAACAAGAAAGAGGGACATTGCTACTTTTATTCCAATAATAATATTTAAGGGAAGAATAGTGCCTGAGCTCAGCATATTAAAGAGCGTTCCTTTATCAATAAAGTTGAACAAGAAACTTCCTCCTACTGCCATGCCAATTATTCCAACAATTAAAAAAAGTGTTATCGAGGATGATTCAAAATTTTCAAGTAATTTTATGTTAAGCCACTTTCTTGTAAAATCTTTTCCATAGGCAAGCAATACATTTAGCAGTGCCAGTGCAATTATTACCCCTCCGCCAAATCCACCTCCGGGAGTAAGATGCCCGTGAAAGATTATATAAAATCCGTAAAGAATTATTAGCCAAACGCTTATACGTGTAACCGTTTTGACTATTAATGTCATTCCCGGTTCTTTATTCATTAGAGGTCTCCCTGTTTTTTTCTTTCGATCTGATTTTCAATATTGATAGTGTTCCAAGAATGGCGGTAAAAAGAACCGTTACCTCGCCAAGGGTATCGTAAGCGCGATAATCTAATATTATCGCGGCTACCAGATTAGCAGCCCCGGTTTGAAGTGCACCGTGGAATAGATAATATTCAGAAACCGTCATTAACGGTTTACCAAATGCAGGTAAATTCTGAAAGACCGGTAGACTCAAAAGAAACAATAGACCCAATACAATTATCGCAACTATAGAGATCAGTAAATTAGTTTTTGTCTCTTCGTGTTGATGAAATTCCTTTTTAACAAATGCTCTAACTAATATTATCAGTGCAAAGATTTCGAATAAGAACTGAACTACGGCTAAATCCGGTGCCTGGAGAAACAAAAAGGAAAGTGATACACCCAAACCAACCACACCAATAGCAATTATTGATGAAAGAATATCTTTAATCTCAAGAGCAGCTATCGAAGCAATTATCATTACGCATAGTATAAATATCAACCAGATCTCTATCGGCATAAATCCTCCAAAATGTTTAACACGTGCTTTTCACGTTTATATCAATACAAGATTCTAATTCATATCAGTAATAGAAAGATTAAAAGTCCGGCAACTACATATAATAAATACAGTTGGAGCTGGCCCGGATGAGCTTTTTGAAACAAATCGGATAATTTGAATGTCCCTTTAGTTCCAACTTCATATAAGTCGAAATATTTTTTATCAGCCCATTCGTAAATACCCTTTAACGGTTTCATATTTCTTATTTCATTATAAAATTCTGTTCCGGCAATACGGAATTTTTCTTCAGGCAGACTTCCACCAAGGTAAACATTATCGTATCTGATTTTAGGAGAAAACAGGAAGAATGAGATACCCAAAATAACTGCTATACCGAATAAGAATAAGATTAATGTCGGATCGTATAATCCAATAAAATCCGGAATAACAAAATTCATTTCTGTTAAAGCCGGATAAATAAAAATATTAAGAGGGATTTGAAGGGCAAACAAACCAAATGCAATACAAAGAAGAGCTAAAACTGAATTTGCAAGCAGTTGGTTGAAAGGGGCTTCAGTAATTCTATCGAAAATTGAAATTCGCTTGCCAAGATAGACAGCATGAATAAATTTCATAAAGCTGGCTAATGTAAGTGCGCTTCCAAAGAGTGCAAGAATAATACATATCAGAAGTAAAATTTTTTCTAATGATGAAATTTCTTTTACCTGTTCAAATAAGCCCTGGTAGATCATCCATTTAGAAAAGAATCCGTTGAATGGAGGAATACCAGAAATTGAAAATGCTGCTAATAATGAACATGTGAATGTAACCGGCATTTTTTTCCCGAGCCCACCCAGGTCATCAAGTTCGCTGGTTCCGGTTTTCTTTTCCACAGAACCGAATGATAAGAAGAGGCATGATTTGTAGATCGTGTGGTTGATCATGTGGAACAATCCACCTGTAAATGCAAGAATATTTCCGCTGCCAACCCCCATTATCATGTAACCAACCTGACTGACTGCATGATAACCCAGCAGCTTTTTACCGTTGTGTTGATTCATTGCCATCATAACAGCGGTAATTACAGTTAGTGCACCAAGTGAAATAATTATAAGATTTATTGAAAAGTCGATTTTAAAATAACCGGTAACAATTTTTGCAAGTAGAAAAATCCCAAGAAATTTATCCAATGATGCCGGAAGAAACGCGGCGCTTTCTACGGGCGCATCTTTTGAAAAATCGGGCACCCATGTGTGGAATGGAAATCCCCCCGCTTTTGTGAATGCTGCAATTAATAAAAAGAAAAATGAGATATAAGCAGATAAACTGTTTAATGGTAATTGAGAATTATTTAACGACCAATTTATTGTTGGATTAAGAAATGCAAGCAGCACAAATCCCATTATTAAAAATGCATCGCTTCCGCCTATAAGTATAAATGTTTTTTTAATTGTCTTGGGAGTGTCAGATGTTTTGCCAAGTAATCCTAATAAATATAATGTGAGTCCGGATAACCCCCAAAAAATCATAAAACTGATAGAGTTTATGCTTAGTATAACTCCATTGCAGAAAGCTACAGTAAGCGGGTAAAGAATAAAATATTTTCTTTCGATTTCTTTGTCTATCCCTTTTAGTGAGAAAATCAAAATGATAAAACTCAGTAATTGAATGAATGAAAGTGTTAACAGCCCGAGTTTATCTACTGAGAGAATGATTGAACCGAAAAAGGAAGCCGATTCAGCATTTTGAGTGTAGAGGAAATAAACAATATATATTGAATACCCGATGCCGGCTAAGGTAAAAATTTTCTGAAGATTTCTGGGAAGTATAAAATTTATGATTGAGACGACAAGCGGAATAATAATCAGCATTACAAGGAAATTAATTTCCATTTATCTGCCTCCTTAAATATTCGGTTTTTTCTCTCGATATTTTTAGTAAATCTATTTTGGTAGGTTGCCGGGCTGAATCTACAACTTTGATTGATCGTTCGGTGCAACAGTAACAAGGATCAACAGCAGCCAGAGTAATTAACGCATCGGCAATAGGAATTCCAATGCACGATGCTTCGAAAGTTGGTATGTTAACATAGCTGGGTGCACGTACTTTATGTCTTACCGGTCTGTTTGTACCATCGCTTCTGATATAATGAAAAACTTCGCCGCGAGGAGCTTCGTATCTTCCAATTCCTTCGCCCGGAGAAATTTCTTTTACGTCATTAAGAATCGGGCCATTAATATTTTTTAACATATCGAGACACTGTCTTACAATTTTAATCGACTCTAAAGTTTCTAACACCCTTACAACAAGCTTATCGTATACATCTCCATTTTTCATAACAATAGTATTGAATTCTACAAGGTCATATGCATCGCTCGGATCATCCTTCCTCACATCAGCAGGGATACCGGATGCACGAGAAGTAGGACCGACAGCACAGAAGCGAACAGCATCTTCATGAGATAGAACTCCGACGCCAACAAGACGGGATCGAAGAACAGGATCGTCGTTTGCCGCTTTAGCAATCATATCCATTTTGGATGCAATATCATCTAAGATGCTATAAAGCTTTGGTATTGAGGATGAATCAACATCTTTTGCAACACCGCCTACGCGCATCATTCCATAGTGATTTCTATTACCGGAAATAATTTCGAACATTTGAAGAACCGGTTCACGGTATTTCCATGCCCACATCCATAATGTATCGTATCCAATAAAATGTCCTGCAAGTCCAATCCATAAAAGGTGGCTGTGAATTCTTTCGAGCTCACCAATTAATGTTCGGATGTAACGTGCTCGAAGAGGAATATCAATGTTGTCTATATCTTCAATTGCATGAACACACGCAAGCGGATGAGATGTTGAACAGATACCGCAAATTCTCTCTACTAAGTAAAGTGATTGAGTAAATGTTTTTGTTTCCGAAATAAATTCGTGACCGCGATGCATCCAGCCAATATCAAGATCAATTCCAATTACTTTTTCACCATCAACTTTTAATGTGAAATATTCCGCTTCTTCAAGAAGAGGATGGAATGGTCCAACCGGAATTATATTTTTACTCATGATTCCCTCCTGAATCTAAGAGGTTGTTTAATTCCAGCGGGATTATCTTTTGTTAATAGCAGCTCTAAACGAGGATGATCTATAAATTTAATTCCCCATAAATCATACATTTCTCGTTCTATCCATTCAGCACCTTTAACTAACAGTGTAATTGAATTAATCTCAGGATTTTTTTTGTCGGTTATTACAACTCGTGGACAGAAGTACTGTCCGGATTCATCATGTGAGAAATGATAAAGTACTTCTATTCCATTGTAAGTTTCCTGAGCAGTAGCAGTAGATAATCGGCAGCCGATTTTATTGAAAAGGTAATCGGTTATTTCTCTTATGTAATCGTTCTTTACTTCAAAATAAAGCCGCTTCTTCTTTTTAATCAGTTTCGAAATTTTTGAGTTATGAAGAGAAATGAAATTGTCAACATTATCCATTTAGAACCTCCACAAGTTTTACAACTCCTTCGATCATAGCTTCGGGTTTAGGCGGGCATCCGGGAATGTACAGATTAATTGGAATTGTCTCTTCAACTTTTCCGGTTACATTGTAACTTTTTTTGAAACAGCAGCCGGAAGCGGGACAGGTTCCAACACCTACTACAAAGCAAGGTTTAGGCGCTTGATCGTATAAGTATTTAACTTTTGGAGCAACTTTATTATTAGCAACACCACTCACAAGTAATACATCTGCATGGCGCACAGAACCGACGAGTTTTATTCCAAATCTTTCTACATCGTATTTTGGAGTTAGTAGGTCGAGTATTTCTATATCGCAATTATTACATGGTGAAGCACTAACATGAAAAACCCAAATTGATTTTGAAAGCCGCTTGTTATACCATCCCATTTATTTACTCCACTTGATATTTCCTTTCTTCATTCTTCAATTCAATAACCGAATACCGCTAGAACAACAGCAAGAAAAGCAATTACAGAAGCATATTTCCAGAAAAAGTTAAGTGCCGTATCGATGCGAATACGCGGATTTGTATTCTTGATTACAATAATTAATAGAACGATTAATAAGTATTTAAGAATAAACCAGATTATTCCGGGTCCTTCCGGATTAATCCCTCCCCAGAAGAGTAAAATGAGTAAAAAGGGAAAAGTTACATAAAGCATAAATCCGTTCAACTTCCAGAAGGCAAGAAGAGTCCCGCTGTATTCCATAAATGGACCTTCAACAATTTCGGTTTCAGCTTCGGGAATATGAAAAGGGGGAAGTGCCATTTTTGCTTGAATGCACAACAATCCAACAACAAATGCAATAAATCCACTTAACGAACCGATGTAGGAACCGTTTTGTAATTGTGATGAAACAATTCCATCCAGTTGAAGTTGGAAACCGGATTTAATAATCGGTACGAGGCATATTAATATAAAAGCTAACTCATCTGCCAGAAGAAGTTTTATCTCCCTTCCGGCTCCTAAACTTGAATATACGTTTCCGGTTGAAGATCCACCGAGAATTATCATAACAGAATTTATCATTAGTAGATACATTACAACAATCAGATCACCACCAAAGCTGATACTATAAAAGAGAGAAATTCCAATTAATGATGAGACCAGAACAATCATTGCAAACGCAATGAATGGCGCGATAATGAAAATTGTTATTACTCCTTCCTTAACAAGAATTGTTTCTTTACCGAGTAGTTTGAAAAAATCATTAAAGTTCTGAAAAAGCGGAGGACCAACACGGAACTGAAACCGGGCCGAAATCTTTCTATCAACCCAACCGATCAGGAAACCCAATATGGAAATAAATAACAGACCTGGAAAAATCAATAGATAAAAAATGTAATCTATTTTCATAATCTGTTCTCCTTATACCTCCAACTATGGGATCTAACTGCCAATCGGTCACCGATAAAGAAAAGATTGTTTTTAGGATCTTCACTATCCATTTCGGTAATCATGAAAGTTTTATCGGGGGCTGTTATTACACATGCAGGTTTGTAATCGGGATTTTGTTCTAACTGATTGAGGCAATAATCGCACTTGGCTGTAATGTAATTAATTATTTCTGGAAAAATTGTTCCGAACGGACAAGCCAAAACGCAGCTTTTACATCCAACACATCTCATGTTGTATCTCTTAATCATACCGTTTTCCTGATGCTCAAGTGCTTCTTTCGGACAGGCATCAATACAGAAAGCTTCTTTGCATTGTCTACAGTAAACTGAAAATTCCGCTATTTCGAGAAGGGAAAAGTGTCCATCGTTTTCTCTGTGGAACATGTATTCGCATTCAATCTTTTCAGGAGAAATTCCGGAGTCGATTAAAACAGGAATATCAATTAGTAATCTTTTCATTCCCAGATTGCCTCCTCATTTTTTATTTGAGCATATGTAAAAACCGGTCCATCTTTACATGCATAGTAACCACCGATTACACAATGACGGCATTGACCAAATCCGCAATACATTTTCTTTTCCATCGAGAGATAAATGTTATTTTCACTATATCCGTACTTAAGTAGATCCATTGTTCCAAACTTCATCATAACTGGTGGTCCGCAAACAATAACAGGATTGTCTTTCGGATCAATTTTAATTTTTTGTAGTAGTTTTGTTACCAAACAGACTTCTTCATCCCAACTATCACCTTCGGGAACAATGTCAACTGATCTGTAAATTTTCACCTTATTGTATTTTTTCCATTCAGCGAATAATTCTTTATAAATACAGTCTTTAGGAGTCTTTGCACCGGCAAGAAATGTTATGCTGTTATATTGATCAATATCATGTAATAGAGTTAGGAAAAGAGATCTTAAAGGTGCCAGACCGCATCCTCCACCTAAAATCAAAATATCTTTATTATGAAATTTTTCGAGTGGATATCGTGATCCGTAAGGTCCGCGAATTCCTACAGTATCACCGATTGATGTCTTATGAATATATTCCGTAACAAAACCTGTTTTCATTATTGTAATATCCATTACATCAGATGTGTAGTGTGAAGATGATGGGGTAAATGGTCCTTCACCAATTCCGGGTAAACTTAATTCAACAAATTGACCTGTCAGGAATTTAATAGGTCTTTCCGGACGAATCTGTAATGTTCTAATAAGTGGAGATTCTTGAATTATATTATAGATAGTGCCCGGAACTACTTCATATGCGTTGTGCATATAATCCTCAAATACTATGTTTTGCAGTTGTGGTAATCATAGAAATATTTTGTGTCACTTCTCTAAAATCAATTTTTGCAGCGCAAGCCTCTGTGCATCGGCCACATCCTACGCATCCCGACTCACCGAAGTTTTTTTTCATATAATCGAATTTGCATAGATACCGGTTTCTGAATCGTTCATACATTTTGGGTCTGGGGGAGGCGCCGCCGGCAACTCTTGCGTATCCATGTAGTTGGCATGAATCGTATGATCTTACTTTTATAAATTCTTTTCCTGTGGACTCGTCATTTAAAATAAGACAGTAACAGGTTGGACAAATATTGGTGCAAGCACCGCAACCAATGCATTCTTTTGATTCCTCATTCCAGTGAGCTAAATCTTTCTCTCTCAGATCATCATGATTCCTTGGGAGAAATTTTTCATTTTGATTTGTTAGTTTTTCAATGATCTTATTTCTTAGTTGCGATATTTCCATATGCACGGTTTCATTGTCATCAAGCAATCTATAATTCTGATTTATTAATTCAATGAGTTCTTTCCCCTTGTCAGTTCCTATTGTAATTAAATAATAATCGTCAACAGGTGACAGGTTAAGATCGAACCCACTTTCCGTAAAGGGTTTACCGTCCAGTAAAGTGCAATGACAAGAGGAATGGGTTTCGGTACAATCGGTAGTTATTATATATGTTGAATCCCGCAGATTTTTGTATGAAATGTCAACAAAATCGTTATTAACAAGAGCTTTATCTAACAGTTGAATCGCCTTCATATCGCAGCTTTTAATTCCGGCAATTATTCGCTTTACTGTTTTTGCAGATATTGGAAGAACCGACTCACGTGGTTGATAGAATAAAACTTTTATTGGATCAACGGAACGGAAAAATCCAAGGTCATAATTATTCGACTCGTTTAATCGAGTGAAAAAAAATCTTCTTTCAGTTCCATTTACCGGGACAGGAATTAACACTTCGATGTTGTTATTACCCTTGCTTATATTATCTAAAAATGAATAGAAATCGGAAATCTTAATTAACATCTTTCGCTCCGTTGTTTAGTTGAGGTAAGCAACTGATCTCCTGGATCGACGTAAAGTAAATGGAGAAGAAATGAAAAGATTCGATAGGGGGTTTAAAATAGCTATCGGTAAAGGAGATAATAAAAAAGTTATTTGTAAAAAGGTATAAGTTAAAGTGAACCACAATAAGGTATCAATTAATAGTTTTTCAAAACTTGAGAGCAGAATAAAACTTTTTACTAGATACTAAGAGGAATTAATTTATTATTAATAAATTATTTCATTATTGACTTATACTCTGTTGCAACTTAATTCTTAGTCTATTTGCAATCAATAAAAAAAATATTTTTTTCAAATAGAATTAAGAGAGATTATGACTTGCAATCTTTTTTACTTTAAGGAGCACTTTTGTCTTGAATAAAAATTGTTAAGTGAAAAAAATAATCAAAGCAGAGTATTAAGAGAAAAAACAATAAAATAAAGTATCCGAAGTAAAAATAAACGGGATGCTTCTATCAAAAAATAAAAAACATTTAAGAATAAATATAATGGATTGATGAAGGGTAATTGGTGTTAGTCTTCACGTCTTTTAGTCTTAGAGATTACATAAAGCACAATAATCCCGACTAATGTAGTGAAGAAGAAAATGCCAACTGATGAATATACAATTTGTGATAAGGTCATTTCATTTCTTTCCTTTATATAATGGGCTGATCCCAGCCGAAAGATCAACCCATTTGTAAAAACGACAATTGAAGATATTACATTTGTAAATAAATCAAAAGTTCTAATATCTCGCTGTGATATAAAGCAAAAAAGAAATTTCTGAAATTTAACGTGAAATTTTTTTTACAGTTAGAATGCGAATAGTAAGTTTCTTGGAGAGAATGTAGTGCAAATAACATTACAATCTTATGCGTACAGGTAAATATCTGTTAAATAAAAATTAATATTGATTATTATCTTGTAATTTAGAAAATGCAGTACGGCATTCAAAAACAAATTGTTTTGTTAATTCTAAATCTTTTCTACCACTTACATTTTCTATCCCTGTATGAACATCAACACCGGCTGGATTAGTAAATAAAATTGCTTGTCTTACATTATCCGGATTTAATCCGCCGGCTAAAATAACCGGTTTAGCTGACAAATTTACAAGGTGTCGACTGATATTCCAGTCGTGAGATTTTCCTGTAGCTCCCGATGCACCTGTATCGGGATCGAATGTATCCGTTATAAACATATCTACCCAGTGTGAAAGAGTATTGACTTTATCCTCGAGCTCCGGAAGATTATTGCCCTTTACTACCAGACTTTTAATCACTTCAATATCTGGGCGAATCTTTTTTAATTTTATAAGCTCGTCAAGTTCAATATGACCATGCAATTGAACAATTTTCACCTTAAGTTTATTGCAAAAAGCAATTATCTCATCTGCATCATCAAGATAGGTTATAAGAACTGCTTTATGAGGCGGAGTAATTTCTTTAGTTACAATTACAGCTTCTTCTTCTGTAAGGTCCTCTTTGTTTACAGGAAGTCGTAATGGAAATCCAAGATATTCAACGCCAAGATCCATCAGCATTCTTGCTTCTTCAACATCAATTATTCCGGCAACCTGAATTATTTGTTTCATCTTATTCCTATTTTGGTAAGTAAATTTATCATTTTATATTATGATTCATTACATCATTGATGGAAATAATCTGATAGGTAAGGTTCTTCGGCTCAAAGAACTCCAATTAAGAGATAAGCAACAAAGCCGCTCTGAACTTGTAGCAATGCTTAATTCATTTTTTGTCGGAAAGAAAATCAATTTAACACTTCACCTGGATGGATTTAAAAATTTACCACTCAATCTCTCTAAGGGTAAAATTGTATATTCAGATCATATAACATCGGATGCAAAAATTAAAGACGAGATTACAAAATCCAGGAGTCCCAAACTTATTACACTGGTTACCTCCGATAGATTGCTATCAGATTTTGCACGTGCTAACAGTTGTTCTGTTATTAAATCCGAAGAATTTGTAAAAATGATGAAAGAAAAAAATGAAAAGAATGAAGAAGTTCAGAAGATCAAGGACCTTGAAAACGATTATGAGTATTTCAAGAAAATATTTACATCGAATGATCCGTAATAAAGAGAGGCGGTTTAAATGACCGCCTCTTAAATTTAGGCATAATTACTTTCCATTGTAAGGGACACCCTTTGTAATCCATTCCGGTGCAGGTAATTTTTTACAATAGTGATCCAGATACTCTTTCATTTTGATTGAATAATCCAGCTTGTTTGGATATTTAACAGGATGATGCTTTTCACCTCTGTACTGAAGGAATATGCAGTCCTTGCCTAGACGCCGCATCGCTAAGTAGATTTCAATACTCTGATACCATGGCACCGCATCGTCTTCATCGCCGTGCATCAGGAGCAAAGGAGTATTGATTTTATCCGCAAAGAAGACGGGTGAATTTTCAATATAACTCATAGTTTTTTCCCATAGAGTGCCGCCGATGCGGCTCTGGGATTTTTCATACTGAAATTGTCTTGCCAATCCTGTTCCCCAGCGGATTCCGCTGTAGGCGCTTGTCATATTACCGACCGGCGCACCCGCAATTGCACATGCAAAGAAATCGGTTTGTGTTATTACATGTGCCGATTGATATCCGCTCCACGAATGCCCGTGTAGTCCGAATCCTTTTGGATCCGCCCAGCCGAGATCTATTAGCTTCTGGCATCCGGGAAGAATGCATTTTGTTGCGGAATATCCCGGTCGTTCAATATCAAATTTTATATCCGGAAGGAAAATGATATAATCATTGCTCGCATAGAATGGAAAGTTCGGACGGTGGTTTACAACCATCTCATTGAAGTCGTGAACTCTTTGAGATGAAATCTCATAATAATAGACAAGAACAGGATAACGTTTCTCCTTCTGGAAATTGCCAGGCAGAATAACTACACCCTGAAGCGGTTTTCCGTCAAGACTATTCCATTCGATTAACAGCGATGTGCCCCAGACAAACTGATCTATCTGGGAATTAAGGTCTGTTAATTTTTCTGTTGATCTGAAACTTAAATCTGTTACCCAGATATCAGGATACTCATTAAATGTCTCTCGGGAATAGAATAATTTATCGGAACCAGTTGCTTTACCTATAAAATTAAACTTCTTGGGCTCTTCAATAATTTTAATTACTCCCGATCTGTCTAATCGAAGTTTATAAAGAGCGGTAAATTTTTTTAGTTCGTGAAAAGCGGTTAAGAACAATTCTTCCTCCGAATCAAACCATCCCTTCTCTTTATCGAGGTCATAGATTCTGAATGTATAATTGTTTCTGCGTCCTAATCCGTCCGTGAGACACTCTGCCTCACCTGTTGAAGTATTGAATTTCCATATATCATACTTATCATAGATTAGTACGGATCTATCGTCATTTAGCCATCCGGCTACTCCGTATCCAGAGGGTTCGTCGGGAGTGTCATTATCTTCATTATAAAATTGAACGTTCAATTTATCAGTAATACATATTGAAGAAAGTGTTTTAAGATTTTTTAAATGCCATTGTTTATCTTTATATACAACTGCATAATTCCCTTGTGGTGAAAAGGAGTAACCTCCTCTGAATTTTGTTTCAATTAGTTTTTTGTTACCAGTCTT
Organism: Ignavibacteria bacterium; assembly: GCA_037446915.1. Taxonomy (GTDB): domain Bacteria; phylum Bacteroidota; class Ignavibacteria; order Ignavibacteriales; family Melioribacteraceae; genus DSXH01. The sequence goes on along the minus strand of JBBIHP010000005.1, from coordinate 25,110 downwards.
TAGATCAATTGAATAAAGATCATAGATGTTTCCAATCCATGTTCTTTCTTTCAGATATTCTTTGTCGGTAATTATAAGTGCTTTATCGGGATTTTCATTTTTAATAAGTCTGGAATAGTCATCATCTATTAAGTAAACAATCGCTTTCTTATTATAGTCGTAAATTGTCTGGTACGAAGATTTCTCCCTCTGCTTCCATTCAATTTTTTCATTTGATTTAATAAGCGGATCGTTCCAGTGCCATACATCCACTTCCTTTTTTGTAAGAATCTTGTCGAAGTTATAATTTTTATCTGCCGTTGAATCAATCCCAGCAAATGGACTACTTGGGGGTGACTTTTTAATGCCAAAGAAAAGTCGATCACCATCTTTCGACCAACTCATTTTATTTTCCAGTGGTATATAGAAATCTTGCTTAAGATTATTTAGACCCGTCACCATTTTAACTTTTCCATTATCCCAAACTTTCAATTCGCAGCTGTCTTTTTTCTGATCCTTTCTTAAAAAAGTCTTGAGGTATGCAAGTTTGTTTTTCTTATGCCAGGTTAAATTTTCTATTACAGAATTTTTTGAAGTGTCTGCAACAATCCATTCGCCCTTCTTTAAGTCCCGTAGATACAATCCGTTTTTGTTTCTTGCCGTATCGAGTAGAGAGAAGGCAATGTAATTGGAGAGTGAATCGAATGCAAATGATGCAACAAAATTAATTGTATCCTCCTTTAATCCCGCCAGATCTTTTAATACAAGAGTAGTACCGATATTTTTTTGGGGTTTTGCGTTTTTGCTGGTATCTTTCTTTTCAAAATGAAGGAAAGCAAACCACTTAGAATCCCGTGAGAAAGAAGCAGTTTTTACATCCTTCCATTTTACCATTTTTCCTTCTTTAATATTAATTAATTCTAAACCGGCTTGAGGTTTATCTTTTTCGGCTTTTTCGAATTCGAAGAAGTCGGGTTCAATAAAAGCATAAATGAAATTTTCGTTAAATGAAAATTCACCGCGCGAACCATTTGGAATTTTTATTTCTTTATTAAACTCTGTTGAGCTAATTATATACTCCCAATTTCCTCTGTCGGGTTTGGCAGCATACGCAATAAAATTCCCTTTTTCAGAAATCTTCAGTTCCTTGATTTGCTTAAATTTCATAACGTCTTCTAATGTCATTGCCCTTTTATTTTGGGCAATGATGCATGCAGAAGAAAATAACAGAAAGATAATTGTCAGATATTTAAAGTCATTTCTTTTCATCAATCACCCTGTTAATTGTTTGGAAGCGTTTAAATAAAAATAGGAAATGATATATGCTGTTTCCAGGATTTTCTACAATTAACAACTAATAAATTCATAAAGCATTGTTGATGATAATACATCACAGCTCAATTATTGCTTGTTTATAAATTAGTTTTTAAGATAAGGGTGTAAAAAAAGTAAAAGGGATTCCTACGTTTTCAACGGTGCGTTATTTCATCAAGACCTACATTATTTTTCTGCTTATAGGTGTTCTAACTGGTCTTTACCTGCTTATTGCAAGGTATTATTCAGGTGCCTGGCCTCATCCGGATCTTGTTTCCGCTCATACACACATTATACTTGTCGGCTCAGTTATGCTGATGATAATGGGTGTTGCAGCCTGGTTCTTTCCTCATCCAGAAAAGGATGATAAACTTTACAACCCGGCACTAATTCTTGTTACTCATTATGTGATGACCGTTTCAACTTCAATGTGTTTTATTAGCCAGGTTCTTTCAGCATTTATTATTGCGGGCGATCTCTTAAAATTATTCCTTGTGCTATCATTGGGAGGGCAGATTATCGGGATGATTCTATTTTTTATTTCGATGTGGGGAAGGATCAGATCAGTTGGCAATCATATACTGGAGTCGAAAGGGGAACGATTTCAATTTCTGTTTCTTACCACGGGATAAGTTGAAATAACTTAATGAATTCGACTTGTGGATTTGATCCAGAAAGAATGTTAAAAATTGGCAATAAAAAACCCCGATTTCTTTCGATTTCGGGGCTTTTTGAGCTGGCGGACGGATTTGAACCGCCGACCGGCTGATTACAAATCAGCTGCTCTACCAGCTGAGCTACGCCAGCATTACTAAATTTGAGGCACAAATCTAAAATAAATTAACATTCGATGCAAACTTTTGTAACTTATTACGGAAATTTAACGGACTTCAATGTTTTCTAAGAATCAACTTAAATATTACGCAAATCTTAATCAGAAAAAATTCCGTGTTCTGGAGCAGAAGTTTCTTGTTGAAGGACAAAAATTAATTATCGAGGCACTCCATTCAAAATTAAACTGCGAAGTAATTCTAACTACAAATTCATTTAGAGAAAGCAATCCATCTTTTTTTAGAAATAAATTTTTGAATGATGTTAATATTGAACTGATCAGCCATAATGATCTTGAGCGGATTTCTGATACACAAACTCCACAAGGGAGCATTGGTGTATTTGAAATTCCCAAGTACAAACTCCAGAATATTAGTAAGGAAAAAATAATTGTTGGGTTAGAATCTATTTCGGATCCTGGGAATATGGGTACAATAATTCGTAATTGCGATTGGTTCGGAATAAATTATATAATTACTTCGCCCAATTGTGCAGAGAGTTATAATCCAAAAGTTATACGTTCATCAGCCGGTTCGGTTTTTCATATAAATGTAATTGAGTTTGATAATTTTTATGAAGAATTAGATCAGCTAAAGAAGAGTCAATACAAAATATTAGTTGCAGATTTAAAAGGAGAGGATTTATATTCTTTCAGCATTTCTGATAGAACTGTAATAGTATTTTCTAACGAAGCTCATGGACCATCCCAGGAATTATTAATCAGGGCGGATCATATATTAACTATTCCAAGAAAGGGAAAAGCTGAATCATTAAACGTTGCAAGTGCTTCGGCAATTATGCTTAGTGAATTATCAAGAAAATGAATAGAAAAAATTATAATTAATTACATTCCAAAACCAGGAAGAGTAAATATAAAATTAGATCCTTTACCGGGTTCACTTTCCACATGAATTTTACCGCCATGTTTTTCAATAAACTCTTTGCAAAGAATTAAACCGAGTCCTGTTCCAGCTTCATTATCAGTTCCTGTTTTGGTAATTGTTTCATCAAGACGGAATAATTTCTTTTGAGTTGATTCGTCCATACCAACACCGGTATCCACAACACTAATTTCAACCAAATTACCTTGGGGTTTAGAGGAAATTGTAACTGTTCCATCTCTGTTAGTAAATTTTAGTGCGTTAGTAAGAAGATTTCTTAGAATAGTATTTAGCATATCTTCATCTGCATTAACAAAAACCGATTCATCAATTTTATTAAATAGGTGAACCTGTTTTTTTGTTGCACTTGCCTTTAATAAATCGATGTTCTGATTTGCAGAATTGAAAAGAGAAATTTTCTGAGGATTGAATTCAATTCTGCCGGTTTGAGTTCTCGACCATTGTAGTAAATTCTGTAGAAGCAGATGAGAAACCTTGGCGGATTTGTGCATCTCAGTTACATAATATATTTTCTCATCATCAGTTATGTCGCTAAAATCACTCAATAACAGTTCCGAGAATCCTAAAATTGTTATAAACGGATTTTTTAGATCGTGTGCAATAATTGAGAAAAATTTGTCCTTGGTAGCATTAAGCTGATTAAGTTCATATGCATACTTTTTAATTGCTTCAGTATTCTGCTTTCTTATAATAGCTTGAGTAATCTGCTCCGATACGAAAATCAGCAATTGTTTTTCCCGTTCTCCATAAGCATTTTCATTTTCATAATCTTGAACAACCATAACACCAATAACTTTTCCAAATAATTTAAGTGGAACACCAAGCCAGATAGCTTGAGGAGCGCCGATTAATTCAACTTCTCCTTTTTCTCTTAATTCCAGATCGATTTTTGCATCAATTAAAGCGGCTTCTCCTAAACGGATTATATATTCAGTCATACCCCGGCCGAATTTTTTTGGCAGTTGCGGTGGGTCATATTCATCAACAAAGTAAGGGAATGTAAGCAAGTCCTCTTTTTCATTATATAAAGCAATATAAAAATTCTTTACCGGTAATAATTCACTTAGTATTTCATGCAAATTTTTATACAGCTTATTGATATCTTCCGAAGTATGAGCCGCTTCAGAAATTTTATACATTACATTTTGAAGTCTTTCAGCATATAATCTTTCTGTAATATCTTTTAATGTAGATTGTAATAATTTTTTCCCTTGAAGAATTACAGAATTAAGAGCAACTTCAACATCAACCAGTTCTCCATTTTTTCTTTTATGCTGCCAGTAGAATTTTTGGGGTTCTCCGGAAAGGGCAAGTTTTATTTTTTCGTTTGATTTGATCATCGAATTACTACCATCAGGTTGATATTCAGGTGAAAACTCTGCCGGATGATGTCCTATTATATCTTCCTTTTCGCAACCGAAAATTCCTAACGCTGCATTATTACAATCTTCAAAAACATCTGTCATTAATAAAATTCCATCGGCGGAATTTTCGAATAATACCTGGTAACGTTCTCTACCATTAAGAATAGCTTCTTCTGCTTGTTTTTTTGAAGTAACATCATCGTAAATTGCAACGATTTCGCCAGAGGGTAATTTATAAACATAATTTTCAAACCATCCCTGAATCCTATTATCCTTGTAGAAATTCATTGGATAGAATTCTGGAACCCCGGTTTTCCATACACGTTTTAGAACATCAAGGAGCCCGTATTCTTTAGTGTTCGGGAAAATTTGTGTAATACTTTTTCCGATCACATTTTCTTTTTTTATACCCAGGAAGTTTTCGCTTGCCCAATTATAATCTTTGAAAATATAATCATCACCATCGTTTATAACTTCGTAAATTGAGCATCCGCTACTCATATTATTGAAAAGTTCTTTAAACCGGGTTTCATTATCGCGGATAGTTTGTTCTGCTAACTTAAGATTTGTAATGTTTCTTGTAATTCCAAAAGTTCCAATTATTTCATTCTCCTGGTTAAAAAGAGGCATTTTAGTTGTAGATACCCAGATTGTACTTCCGTCTTTATATGTTTGAATTTCTTCTTTTCCAATAATTGGTTTTCCTGTTCTAATAATTTCCTGCTCATCATTAAAAGCTTTTGCTGCATGAACCTCATCAAAAAGATCAAAGTCAGTTTTACCAATTAATTCATCGGGATTAACATACCCATGTTTCTTGGCTTTGTAATAGTTTACAATGAGGTACTTACCATTTCTATCTTTAAAATAAATGCTATCCGGTATGTTATGCATCATAGCTTTTAGCATACGTTCTTCTGAAGCCAGTTTGGATTTAATTTCTCTTTGAGCTGTTTGGTCTTCGGCGATAGCAATAAAATGCTTTATTCTTTTATTGGTGTCTTTAATAGCTGTTACAGTTACTCTTCCCCAAATAATTCTTCCATTTTTATTTAGGTATCTCTTTTCAACCTGATAAGTTTTTCTCTTACCGGCTAATATTTCTTTAAATAGCTTGATGCTTATATCCTTATCATGAGGATGAGAAAGGTCAGTATATTTCATCTTGGAAAGTTCTTTTTTGCTATAACCGAGGGACCGGACAATAAAATTATTTGCACCTACTATTTTACCAGTATTACTAATAATTATTATTCCAAGATTGGCATTTTCCAGTGAAAGATTGAATTGACTTTCACTTTCAGAATGGGGAGGGGTGTTTTGTAAAGAGTCTAACTTTTTTAGAATAGATTTGTATTTTCTATTAAGCGATTCAAGTTCCTTTTGAAGTTGAATCTTGGTTTTCGAAGTCATTCAACACCCTAAAATTGAAACACAATTTGTATAATCCAACGCTTGAATATAAAAAAATGTCCTATAAAAGGTAAGAATTTAGATAGAATTGTAAACCGATTTTAATTCTCTTTCCATAAAGAATTTCAAATTCTTAAGACCATCAGTTCTTTCGAATTAATTGGCAAGATCATTTCGTTATCCTTAATTTTGCCAATCATAAAATCCGGATTTCTAAATGAACCCGTTGCGTAGATTAATCCTCTTATTTCCCATAATAACTTTTATGGGATGCGCCAACCAATTACAAGAAAAAGGGAGTTCAGAATATATTGCTGAAATAAAAGAATGGCATTCAAAACGAATTGAAAATTTGAAAAAAGAGAATGGCTGGTTAAACTTAGCGGGTTTGTTCTGGTTGAAAGAGGGAGAAAATAAATTCGGGTCGGATAAATCCAATGATCTGATTTTTCCTGAAGATAAATCACCCAAGTTCATGGGTTCTTTTATTCTGAAAGATTCAATTGTAATATTAAAGGTTAATTCCGGTGTTGAGGTTTTTCTGGATAATTGTGAAGAGGTTAAGGAAATTGAATTAAAACATGATCAGCAAAAGGGAACAACAATTTTAGATCATGGTTCATTAAGGTGGAACTTAATAAAACGGGGAGATCGTTACGGAATTAGATTGCGTGATCTTGATGCAGAACTTGTTAAAAAATTTACCGGAATTGATACGTATCCCGTTAATGAAGATTGGAGAATAGTAGCAGAATTTGAACCATATAATCCACCAAAGGAAATCGAAATTCCAACAGTTATCGGGACGATTGAAAGGGAGAAATCACCGGGCTCATTAGTATTTAAGAAGAATGGAAATCAATACCGACTTGATGTAACAGATGCCGGAAACTCATACTTTGTTATTTTTGCTGACCGGACAAATGGTAAAGAAACTTATGGAGCAGGAAGATTTCTATCGGTTAATAAAGCAGACTCAACTGGAAAAATCTTTATAGATTTTAATAAGGCTTATAATCCACCGTGTGCTTTTACAAAATTTGCAACCTGCCCATTACCTCCTCAGCAGAATTATCTTAAGCTAGAGGTTACTGCCGGTGAAATGAATTACGGAGAAGGACATTAAAGCAATGGATAATTGATAATTTACAATTGGGAATTGATGCTTAAAAGATTTGAAATTTTGCAATTCTCTTTCTTGAACTAAATTTAAAGGCAACAATGGAAATAATAAATTATTTGATCGACTTATTTCTTAATCTTGATGATCATCTTCACGAATTAATTTTGCAATATGGTGCATATACTTATGGAATTTTATTCTCTGTAATATTTGCAGAAACGGGATTTGTATTTACTCCTTTTTTACCCGGAGATTCTTTATTATTTGCTGCCGGAACCTTTGCGGCCAAAGGTTCATTTAATCCACATTTTCTTTTTCTACTTCTTACCACAGCAGCAATACTCGGCGATACTGTAAATTACTGGATTGGTCATTATGTCGGGGTAAAAATATTCGACCGGTTTCCAAAAATATTAAAAAGAGAATACCTTGAAAGGACTCATCAGTTTTACGAGAGACACGGAGGTAAAACTATTATCCTTGCACGATTTGTCCCGATAGTTAGAACATTTGCACCATTTGTTGCCGGTGTTGGAAACATGACCTATTCGAAGTTTGTTTCATACAATGTTATTGGTGGAATTGTATGGGTCGGAATTTTTATTTACGGAGGTTATTTCTTTGGCAATTTAGATTTTGTAAAAAATAATTTCTCGATTGTTATTATAAGTATAATTTTAATTTCGATGCTTCCGGGATTAACAGAATACATACGTCACAAACGAAACTCAAGAAATAGTGTTGCTGAAAAATAGAATCTATTCGATCAAATAAATTTCTGCACTCATCGGCTTAGCTGTAATTTTAAAATCACTAAGTATAATTCTATTGCCGGATAGAATATTTTTAAGAGAAGTTTTACCGTTAAACTGATGCTTAATTAAATTCATGTCCACATTACTTTCCGTATTGTTACCATTACAAATAATTAGAAATTTTTTACCCCCACCTTCTCTAAAAAAGTAATAGACATTGTTTACCGGCGGATAATGAATCATTTTCCCTGATGTGAAGGCTTCGTTACTTTTTCTAATTTCAATCAGGTTCTTAATAAAATTAAAGAAACTATTTTCATAAACCGTTCTGCCGGAATGTTCAAATGCATTCCGTTCATCATTCATAAAACCCCCGGGGAATGGTGCCCTTAAAACACCATGACCTTTACCTCCTACCATACCGATCTCGGAACCGTAGAAAATAGAAGGGATTCCGCGAGTTGTCATCATTATTATATATGCGAGTTTTGCCTTTTCAATATTACCATCGGCAAAGAACATAATTCTTTCCATATCATGGTTATCGACAAATGTAACAAGCTGATTCGGATCTGTGAAGAGAAAATCTTTAGCGATAACATTAAATATTCTATACATACTTCCTTTGCCTGAAACAAAATCAATGAGGGCATCTCTCAATCCGAAATCTGTTAGAGCGGGAAGGTTAGTATTGAAGTTTTTTTTAAGAAAAGTATTTTTCTGATATGCTGCTAAAAAATCGCTTTCACCTGTCCATACCTCGCCAACAATGTTTAATGTCGGGAATTCATCAAGGATTGTTTTTGCCCATAGCGAAATAAATTTCTGGTTGTTGTAAGGTTGAGTGTCTTCTCTTATTCCATCAAGTCCGGAATACTCTACCCACCAGATGGTATTTTGAATTATGTAATTCTGAACGAAAGGATTTTCCTGATTAAAATCGACCATATCTTGAACGAACCAGCCGCGCTCAACATGTTTTATTGTTGAGCTATCTGCATATAGATCTGTAAAAATCATTTTATTGTGATTGGCTGGAAGATGATCTTCAACTGTTCCGTTAATCCAGTTTTTCATCGGCAGGTTTTTCATCCATGGATGATGATCACTGAAATGATTTGCAACATGATCGAGTATAACTTTTAATCCGCGCTTATGTGCTTCTTCAACATATTTTTTATAAAGCTGGTTAGAACCGAAACGAGGATCGATATTATAAAAATCAGTTGCCGAGTAACCATGATAGGAACGGAAAGTATTATTTTCTACAAGAGGCGTTGCCCATACTGCAGTAATACCAAGGTCTTTAAGGTAATCGAGGTTATCTATAATCCCCTGAAGATCGCCGCCAAATCTCCATTCATTTGGAATTCTCTGCATTGAATCGTAATAACCGGGTATTGAATCGTTTGACACATCACCGTTGGCAAAACGATCGGGCATTAACAGGTAAATTACATCCTTGTTCGAAAAACCCTGATGCCGTATTCCTTTCTCCCGTTGAAGAACAGGATAATCAAATTTGATGCTTTCTTTACCATTGCTAAGTATTAACTCGTAATTACCGGGTTTAAGGTTTTTAGGAATTTCAACATCGATAAATGTATAAGATTGGTTCTCTATTTTATGAACCTTATTTACTTTTATTCTCTTATCAGAAAATTTTGCGTTTATGTCATTCAGATTATCACCGTAAACCATTAATTGAACGCGATTCCATTTCATTCCAGTCCACCAATTGGGAGGTTCAACCTTATTTATCTTTAGGTTTTGCGAGAAAAGTTGTCCGGTGAATATCAACAGAAAGAGAAAAGATCTTTTCATTTATTCCTCTAAATATTTTTTAAAAAATAGTCTTAATGCTCTTATAAAACAAAGGCATTAAGACCGATTACAAACTTATTATTCGTCCTGTAATTAAGTCGCCATGTAAATTCAACAACTATCGGGAAAAGACTGTGTCCTACTCCAAAACCGATTTCATAAAACGGATGTTTAAACTCTTCGAATGGCTGCTGTAATATCGATTTACTTTTATCGGATATAAAGAGCCAAGCGGAATTAAAATGTGTTGTAATATTTAGAGGCAGATCTTTAAATAAAGGAATCTTTAGTAAACGGAATAATTCGTCGCCAAAACTATACTGAGTAGTTAATACAACCCCTTTGTTTCCGTAAGCTTCACCTATCCGCAGAGTACGGAATGAAAATGCCTTACCGCTGCTCTCAATATTTCCCGGAAGCGAATACATCATTTGATAAGGCATAGCATCATTTGAATAAATTCCTTTCAAAAGAAAATTGAAGATTGTAGACCGGAATGAGGGGACAAAACCGGACAGGTTTAATTCGTAGTACTTAAAATCAAGTCCGCTCTTAAGCAGCGATTGATCGGAAATAAGTGCCTTACCGCCAAATGAAATATAAGTCTCTCCGAAGTTTACTCTTCTTCTGTAATAACCATCTTCTAAAAACTTTCTAAAGTCAAAGGCAAACTCGGCTGTTATTGCATTTATCTTTGTTTCATATATTAATTTGTTCTGTCGGTATGCTTTCGATTTATTGAATAATGAAAAGTTAGAATTGCTAAATGCATTGTTATCGGTTCGGTTTACAAATCCTATACCGCCTCTAAGGATTGGAAAAATATCACCTGTTATTTTTAGTTCTATCCCTTTTGTATAGTAATAATCACGGAAATCATACTTTCCCAATAAGCTTGTTAGAGTTGAAGTCATATTATCATACTTAACCGACTCGCTGAATAGATCAGTCAATTCATTATAAGCTCTTAGACTTAATGTGGTAGTTCTATAATCTCCCAGAAAATAGCGTGCTCTTATATCCGACTGGAATTTTTTGTCCGAAAATCCATATGCAAAATTCGAACTCATATTTAATCTTTTATCAAGCTCGTTATAGATGTTGAGTGAAAAATTTAATGCATGTCCGGTGATATGATTAAAACTGTAGAGAGCTAAAGGACCGGAAATGGAATAATTATCCGACAGATAAAGAGTTGTGGAAAGAATAGAAAAGTTATCCCAGAACGTTCTCGGAATAGCTTCTAGACTATCAATCCGGCTATATGCTTCTACCTCTGCAAGTGTGTTCGGAATAGATTGAATTGATTGCCAGTAAGTGGAATCTTTTTTATCGGCATCCGGCATAACCTTAATTACGACCATATCAAAAAAATCCTTGTTCAAACTGCCGTTAATCTCGTAATTGTGGAAAATAGTGTTAAGCTCGAATCCGAATTTGGCGAGTCCCAGGAAATTTCCTTCTACAAAAATTCTGTAATCAATCGGCATAACAATCTGGTTTTCGAACGGAACGAACTGCTGAAAGATATTTATTAGTGAAAATAATCCGCCCGGGTTTGCGGCTCTGTTCAAATTGACATCAAGCTTAACAAGGTTAAAAGATTTGTCTTCAATAAATATTTTTCCGAAAAATCCCGGATCTGCTTTGTCAATCGGTTCAAAGTAAATTTGAAATACATTTTTGTTGTCCATCGCAAGAGTGTCTTCGATGATATAATAGTAGTAGTTGAGAGCGTTATCTGCAATGGGTCCAACTAAAGGTCTATTGAAGAATTGAATATCGTTTGTATAAAAATTCTGAAGCAATCGCCCGCCCGTTAGTATATTTATTGTTGAAGGAGTATTTGCAGATTGCTTACGTGCAATGATTTCATCTTTATAATAATTCGGTTTTTTGAAATATCCTTTACTCTCATTTTCAATAATACGTGTAATTTTTAATGAACCAGTATCCTTTGTGCCAAGAGATATACCAACACTTCTATCCGATGATGTAATATCCTTTGTAGTTTTTACAAGTCCTTTTGTGTATGCGCTAAATACATAAGAATCAATTTTCTTTTCTCTTTCGAGCTTTGCAGCAATTGTTCTGCGTATAATTTCGTTTGCAGGATTTTCTCCGGGGAATACCGTTACTTCAGGTAACTTAACAGGTATCGGTTCTAGTTTAACCAGAATTGTTTTGTTATCGTTCAGCTGAATATTTAGTGTATCGGACTTATAACCGATAAAAGAAGTAATCACTACATAATAACCCGTTTTAAGTTTTAGTTCGAAGTTTCCTTCAAAATTTGCGGCGGTACCTGTTGTTGTTCCGGCAATTCTTATATTAGCAAAACTCAAAGGTTCGCCCGTGGTTCTGTCTGTAATTTTTCCTTTAAGTGATATCTGGTCGGCGTAGATTGATGAAATCATCGAAAGAATTAATATAAGAATCTTCATTGTACTCCCCCCTGATTTTGATTTGGTCATATTGATTTATCTTATGGATTGTTAGAAAAATTAAACATCATCAAATTTGATACCTCTATAATAAGAATAGAAAAACAAATATTTTACACACAAAACTTTTCATTTGATTAATTTGTTGTAGAGAAAAAGGGACAGGGATGAACAAAAAAATAGTAATTACTGGCGCAACGGGTCTTATCGGCAGAAAATTATCAGTCGAATTGATTAATGAAGGAAATCAGGTTACAGTTGTAAGCCGATCCGTAGAAAAGGCTAAGAAATTAATACCCGGTGCATTTAATTATATTACATGGAATTATGAAATTGAACCAGCTGATTTTGTGAACGGATATGATGTTGTAATCCACCTGATGGGCGAAAATATAATGTCTAAACGCTGGACCGATGCTCATAAAAAAAATGTTTATGATAGCAGAATTAATTCCACATGTAAAATAGTTGATGGAATTAAGCATGCTGTCGCCAAACCATCGTTACTTATTCATTCATCTGCAATCGGTTATTATGGAATCGGAAATTTTGAAGTCGACGAAAGCTCGGCCAAAGGGAATGGATTTCTTGCAGATGTTGTTGATGCCTGGGAAAAGGAAGCGGAACGGGTTGAAGAATTTCATGTAAGAAGAGTTAGCTTACGGCTTGGTATTGTGCTGGATAAAAATGACGGGGCACTAAAACGGATGATTCTCCCTTTCAAATTGTTTATTGGCGGACCACTTGGAAGCGGTTTACAATGGTTCCCGTGGATTAGCATTGATGATGTGGTTGGCGTATTTAAATCAGCCATTGAAAATCAAAAATATTCTGGTGCGGTTAATGTAGTAGCTCCGGAAGCAATCAATATGAAAAACTTTGCTAAAGAATTGGGAAAGGTTATGAAAAGGCCCTCAATATTCAGAGTGCCGGAATTTATTTTGAAGCTGATACTTGGCGAAGCTTCGGAGGCACTGATTTATGGGGTTAAAGCGATTCCGCAAAAATTAAACGACAACAGCTATCAATTCGAACATGATAATATTGAACCGGCGTTAAGAAGTATATTAAACTAACTATTCAAACCAGGAGACAATTTCGAAAGAATTTGTACCCGGGAAAAATGGCGGACTCGCAACCATAAATCGATCATCATACCGATATCTTTTTGAAAAACCTGAATCTATTATAGAAACTCCACCAACAGTTCTAAATGTTCCAACAGGACCTCTGGCATTTTGAATAACACCACCCAATAAATGAATAGCTCCTGAAACCGGACGGTTCTGGTAGTTCTCTGCCTGGAATGATCCACTTTCTGAATAGATAGATGCTTGAACAATTATATTATTATTGTTTGCTGCATTCTCAGTTATTATAATATCATCTTTTGCAACAATACCAAGCATGTCTGTTGAATTAGGAAATTGACGCGGATCCTGATTATAAAAAACATCGTCATCAAGAAATACTTTGCCTCTGCTACTGCCATCAGCACCGATAGTAAATCTTCCTTTAACTCTTCCTTTAATTCTCAGGTTAGCGTTATCAGCAAAAATAGCTCCGTTAGGTGCAAATGTGGATGCCAGAACATTGGTCCATGCAGAAGTTGTGTTAAATCGATATCTTAAACTATCACCTCTAAATTCCAGGAATACCGTGGCTTGATTTGTAAAAACGAATCCTCCTGTTTGAGCAGCCGTTTTTAAGTTTGATACTCCATTGGAAGGAATAGCAATATTAACTCCGGTTTGGAATCCGCCTAAAAATTGTGGTCGTGCATTATTACTAAATTTTACAAGGCTTCCATCTAATGTAACCTTGCCCATAAAAACCGGTCTGTCTGCAACACGTAATTGTCCGTTTGTATGTAATGGTCCCCAAACTGTATCAGAAGTAGTCCACCAGATATTGGCAGACTCAGTGTGAGAAAAATATGCATATTTTGAAAATGAACTTGGCTTAAGAATTACTTTTATTGTAGAAGTTACCCCGTTATAAGTACCAATTGAAACAAGTTCTTTAATTTGTTGAAAAGCGTTAATAGTAGTTAATGTTGCTCTGATTGTACCGCTGTCAAAATTATAATTCCATGTTTGATCTGCAAGAGATCCGTTAAGAAAAATTTGATTTGTTACCAGATTTATTCCTGTAGCGGCGATGTGATGAGCTTTTGCATCACTATAATAATTAGCAAAATTCTCTACTGTTGCCGTTGCCATGCTATTAAAATTTCTACCAGCAACCATAAAAATTATACTGAATCCAAGTACTAATAGTAACGCACCTTTTCCGCCCATATAACTCTCCTATCTTAAAGAAAAATTTCTGGCCGGTAATCGAACCTGTCGCCAAATAACTCTTTTATCAACGCCATAATCATTTCCATAAGCAGCTGGATTTTCAACTGCAATATCAATTTGAATAGCCGCAATACCTAAAGGTGGTGAAGCCGGCATAGTCGTAATTCTATCACCATTAGCATCAAAATAAATTAACTTAAATTGCGTTATACCAAGATTGGAACCCCTTGGAGTAACTGAATTTACTACACGATAAAGTAACCGATCGTTTGGATTTGGTGTTGCAGTTAATTCTGAAGTTGGACCGAGATAATACTTTAAAGTATCTAAAACTCCATCACCAAAAGGATTACCGGAGGAGACTAAATCCGTTAAAAAATGAATGCGGTTTGAATCGGCTCGTATAATTCCAAGAGCAGGGTTTGGAAATGCAATCCAGTTAGCACAGTATCCAATTTTTCTAAAATCGTATTCTAAAAGTTTAACTACATCAACAAGGTTTTGCTGAACAATTCTTTCGCCGCTATAATTATAATTATTTTGAACTGCAGCATCATTCATCCTCAATAAAATCATCAATAGCATTCCGCCAATTATTGTAGAACCTAATATGTCTAATAGTGTTCCAAATCCCATTTGTCACCTAAAATACCAATAACTATAAATTGTTGATAATTTGATTGTGTCAACCATTTCAGGACTTATAACACGCACAATCATTCTTTTATGCCATGTTCTTTCATTCGAGGCCGAATTAATGTTAGTTAATTTAATATAATCTACTCTGCAGAAAGTGCGGAATATTATTTTTCTATTTGTTCCCTCAAAAGCAACAGTGTCTAATTTGGGGTTGGTTATAAAACAATTATAATCATCAAAGTCGTTAAAATCTTCCGGATAGTTTCTGTTTTCGCCCGTTTCAATCCCCAAAGCATTTATATTTGTTAAAACATTTGTGCTGGTTACTGCAAGAGTATCTGTGTTATGATCGAACGCTTTTCCTGTTGCTTTTTCAATCATTGATGTTGCTAAAGAGGTAGCCAAAATTCCGTATCTATTATCTATCATGGTTGAGTTGGTCGATATTAATCCACGATTAGTTGTAAGTATCACCATACTTAAAAGAAAAATAGCTCCAATTGTTATAAGCATTTGTCCGGTATTCATTTTTTAGCCAATTAATTCCAATCGAAGATAAAAAAATTAACCCGCTTTTTCTATTCAAATTTTGTGCTATAAATCAGACTTTGTTTTTAAGCAAATGTAACCGTTTTGCAATCTTATGTTAACAAGATGTAACTGTGACATGTAAAAAGGTAATTATCTGTGATAGATTAGTTGTCAGCTAAAATTTCGGCTAAAGTTATTATATTGTATTAACTGTTTTAATTATTGGCAGAAGAATGGAACCGATAAATATAATTGTAGCAATAATCCTTTTTGTATCAATGACCGCTAATTGGGGCGGAGCCAAAAAGGGTCTAAAAACCTCAATAACAAAGGTTGTTGAGAAACCAGACACTTTTTTACAGAAGACACCTCCAACAATTTCAGCAATAATTCTTATAATGATTGTTCTTGGAATTTTTGGAATCGGAACAATGTCAATTGCCGATAATCAGTATCAGATGGAAAGGGTAATAGGACTTATTTTATTCGCGGTTTTTTCATGGCTTCAGGTTTCTGCCTACAGATACCTTGGAGATTCGTATGCGCCGGATATAGTGATTTTAAAAAATCATAAATTGCAAACAAGAGGAGTTTACAGATTTATCCGTCACCCGCAATATCTTGGACAGGTGTTAAGTGATTTGGGAGCAGGAATTGCTTTATTAAGTTATTTTGTAATTCCAATGGTTTTATTGATTGAACTCCCTTTATTTATTATGAGAGCTTATGCAGAAGAAAAAGTTCTTACCAATTATTTTAAGGAAGAATATAAATCGTATAAAAAAAAGAGTGGATTCATACTACCTTTTATTGGTTAGCTAATCATGAAAAAAAAATTGTTGATATATCTACTGGTTTCTATAATATTTTTTACAAATCATCTTTTTGCCCAGCGGTTATTGAAAGTTACTGTTGATAATAATGGGACTGAAGCGACATTATCTTATGTTTCCCGCAATGGCTTTGTATTTGTTTCGGGAAAAGAATTAGCATCACTCCTTTCTGCTAATATATTCTACAACAGTGAAGCAGCAAAACTTGAAATGAAATTTCCCGGCTATACAATTAAACTTACGGCGAAGAATCAATTTTTAATTATTACAAACAGAGCCGATAACACAACAACAATTTATCAGCTTCCAATCTCAACACTGTTAATTGGCGAGGATGTATTTATCCCATTGAAATATTGCGAGAATTATTTGAGTCTGGCATTTGGTAAGCAACTACTATTTGACAACAGTTCCAAAAACTTAAAAATCACAAACGAACAATACTCACCCGAACAATTTTATGATTTGGCGGTCAAACAAAATGAAATACCGGAAGTAAAACCAAAAGATGATGCAGTAAAACCCGATGTGAGAAATAATAAATCCGGTTATGATGTTTATGGTCTTATGATTGAAGACAAATCCAACGGAACTTTAATAAGGTTAAAGACCTCCAAAAAAATAAATATTCCGCGCCATTCAATTAACAATAAAACCCTCTATGTTTTTTTCCCCAATGTTTCTGTTTCACCCGATATACTAAGTGGAGTAAAAGGTGCAGGATTGGTTAGTAATGTTAAGCGGGTTTCCGTATCTTCTAAAAATTATCAACTCGAGTTTTCGTTAGAAGAAGGTTTTTCCACTTC
>JBBIHP010000005.1:0-7949 GCA_037446915.1 Ignavibacteria bacterium | reverse complement strand
TTTGAAAAAGAATTACCTGATGTAAAAGTTGTTTATACGCGTAAGACGGATGAATTTATTGAGTTATATAAAAGAGGTAAAATTGCTAACGAAGCCGGGGGAAAGTTATTCATTTCTATTCATTGCAACTCAACACTTAAGAAAGATATCGGGCATCGCGGATTCGAAGTTTATCTATTACGTCCGGGTAAAACACAGGATGCCATTGAAATAGCAGAGTTTGAAAACAGTGTTATTAAGTTGGAAGATAATCCGCAGCGATACCAAAAATTAACAGATGAGAATTTTATTCTTGTTAGTATGGCTCACTCTCAATATATGCGATACTCTGAAAAATTCTCGGATTTACTTAACCAGGAGTGGAAGCGTGGTGTTGAAATTCCATCACTTGGTATTAAGCAAGCCGGATTCTATGTTCTGGTTGGTGCTTCGATGCCGGGTGTATTGATTGAGACGGGTTTTCTTTCCAATAGAAAAGACGAAGCGTATCTAAACAGTAGTAAAGGTCAAACCGAAATTACACGTTCAATTTTTAATTCTGTAAAAAAATATAAAGATTATTACGACCGGGAAATTTTTGAAAAACCGGCAAACTAAATATTTGATGAAAAACTTAATTTTTTTATAAATGAAATTTTCATTTGGCAAAAAGAGGGTAGAATTTGTTATTGAGTTTCATTCGGTTTAACTTTACTCAGCAAAAATTTTAGAAAGGTGATAAATAATGACTAATGCTCAAAAATGGATGTCGGCTTTCCTTGTATTATTTCTCGTTTTATTCATTCTAAGCCGTTTAACTATGAAAGAGGAAGTAGTTCATCATACAATGAATGAAGGTTACAATGAACAAACCGAACAACAGAACTCAACAGAATTAGATGGGTTTACATTGATTAAACAAAACGGTTGTATTACATGCCATGGACAGAACTTAGAAGGAACAAATATGGCTCCTGCACTCGTAAATGTAAAAGATTTCTGGTCTAGGGATAAGCTGATTAATTACTTGCGAAACCCTTCTTCTTACAGTGGCGATAAAAGATTTAAGGAGTATAAATTGAAGTACAAAAATATTGTTATGCCTTCTTATGGAAATCTTGATGTGAAGGATTTAGGTAAAATGGTAGATTATTTATTGACAAAATGATATTTCGAAAAAGTTGAACAATAAAGCCCCTATCAAGGGGCTTTTCTTTTTTTATCTATTTCAGAACACTTATGCTTTCCCAGCGCTTCCAAGAACATTTACTATTTTGTGTTTATAAAGTTCTTTTAATGAATCTCTTGCCGGACCTAAATATTTCCTCGGGTCGAATTCAGCCGGGTTATCTACAAATACTTTTCTAATTGCTGCGGTCATTGCAAGACGTCCATCCGAATCGATATTAACTTTACAAACAGCAGAAGCAGCAGCTCTGCGTAATTGATCTTCCGGAATTCCAACAGCATCTTTTAACTTACCACCATTACTATTTATCATCTTTACTAACTCAGCCGGTACTGAAGAAGCTCCGTGTAATACAATAGGGAAACCGGGAATTCTTTTTTCAATCTCTTCAAGAATATCAAACCTTAAAGGTGGGGGAACTAAAATTCCATCTTCATTACGTGTGCATTGAGCAGGAGTAAATTTATTTGCGCCGTGAGATGTCCCGATTGAAATTGCAAGCGAATCAACACCGGTTTTCTTTACAAAGTCTTCAACTTCTTCGGGTTTTGTATAATGTGTTACTTCGCTCGATACTTCATCTTCAATACCAGCAAGAACACCAAGCTCACCTTCTACAGACACATCGTGTTTGTGCGCATATTCTACAACCTGTGCAGTAAGTTCAACATTTTTTTCGTAAGGATGATGCGAGCCGTCAATCATAACAGATGAAAAACCCGATTCAACACAGGATTTACAAAGCTCAAATGTATCGCCGTGATCGAGATGTAATACAATTGGAATTGAAAAACCAAGTTCTTTAGCATAATCAACTGCACCTTTGGCAAGATGCTTTAACAATGTTTGATTGGCATACTTTCTTGCGCCGCTCGATACCTGTAAAATAACCGGCGATTTTGTTTCCACACACGCCCCGATTATAGCTTGCAATTGTTCAAGATTATTAAAATTGAATGCGGGAATTGCATAACCGCCTTTTACCGCTTTTGCAAATAAATCTTTTGAATTAACGAGTCCAAGTTCTTTGTAACTTAACATAACCTTCACCGAAATTTATTTTTGAAAATTTATTAATAATCAATTTTAGAAATAAGCTACAACACCTATATGAAATGTTAAAAGATCTGTTTTAGATTTTCTCGGGAAATATAAAACTCTACCACCAACTACCCTAACATCGTTCTCCGTAAGATATTGAGCTTCAGTTCCATAAACATATCGTCCTTTAAGATCGAGGTAGAGATCTTTTACTTCACCAAGATCTTTTGAAATTAGGAAGAGTAAACCGGCACCGGCGCCGTAACTCCATGTAAAATCATCCCAGTTTGTTGATTCTGCAAATGTAAGCTGGGTGCTTGTGCTTTTAACTTCGGATGTAGTAAAGATGTAAGCCCCGCCTATTAATCCCTCGAGATAAGGCCGGACTGTTCCTGTAAACGGCGAAACTTGCATCAATAAGTGGAAATTTGCAAGATTGTTTGTTCTGTTAACCTCTACTGTTACATCCGGAATAAATTCGCTTAATGGTCTCCGTTCCGATACTTCGCCATAAACCATATAACCAATGTTTAGCCCGATTGTAAAAGGTGTTTCTTTACTTGGAGACCACAATGTACCATGGAATTGTAATCCGTATCCAAGCCGGTCAACATTTGTTCTAAAATCACCCTGGGGTGATCCCAACATAATACTTCCGCCAACTGTTTGAGCATTTAAACTAATTGCTGCAAGAAGTATTATTAAAAAAGTAGAAAACAATCTTTTCACATTGCCCTCGCTTAATCTATTATTATTTGTTAATGTCAAAATTGTTTCGGTAAATATAATAATTTTTTTATGTCGTAAAGATTGGCGGATTATGAAAAAGAAGGTTCTTTTTTGTAAGCATCCTCTAATAAATGCTTGTATTTTTGGAAAGTAATTTCAACCGCGCCAAACATCCTTAAATGCTCGGTTTGATATTGAACATCGATCGCAACAAATCCTTTTTCTTTTAATCGTTCAATTAGTTTAGCAAGTGCACATTTAGATGCTTGAGAAACTTTTGAAAACATCGATTCTCCGAAGAATGCACCCTTATATGTAACTCCGTATAAACCGCCAACTAACTTTCCGGATTGTATTACTTCTACCGAGTGTAAATGTCCCATTTGTTGAAGCCCTTTATACGCTTCAATTAATTCATCGGTAATCCAAGTAGATTCCCGGTTGCTGCATTCTTCAATAACTCTTATTATTTGAGTATCGTATGAGAATTGAAAGTTACTACCCAATAAAAATTTTTTAAGCGATCTTGGAATATTATACTGGTTCAAAGGAATAATCGTTCTAATTTCCGGCATATACCAGTTGATTTCTCCATTTTCATCAGCCATCGGGAAAGCTCCCTGTGAATAAAGAAAAATCATGTTCTCCGGTTTCAGAAGATCTTTTTTTGATAATGTATTTACATCAGTCATGTGAATGGACTTCGAATTTAATAATATCGTAACCCTTCTTTGTTTCGAATCCAGCTAAGAGCACGCCAATTAATACAGAGAGCATTCCGAGTAAAAACGTAATTATGATGAAGTAATTCAATTTGAAAATGGGAAGAACAGATGATACTCCAATAAGAATTGA
This sequence comes from Ignavibacteria bacterium, assembly GCA_037446915.1. GTDB lineage: Bacteria > Bacteroidota > Ignavibacteria > Ignavibacteriales > Melioribacteraceae > DSXH01. The sequence goes on along the minus strand of JBBIHP010000005.1, from coordinate 4,156 downwards.
AGTGATAACAAATAAAGCAACAGCAACCGCATAACTTAATACAGAATTTTTAACAAGTTTAACACGATAAACAAGAAACGAAATTTGTTTTGAAATACTTTCAAGCCGGATATTCTCATCGAGCGATGGTGGTTTTTCACCGATCTTTAAAAGTAATCTCCTCTTTTCTTCGTTAAGTAAGCGTATTCTATTTACAACAAGTGAGTAACGGTTATTCATTCCAAGTAAAAGTAATCCGCACGCACTAATCATTATAGCGGGAGCCAGCATTAATTGTATAATGCTTACCGCATTAAGTTGACCTGATAATAAGTTTTCCATATTTATTTCGAATAAATATAATTGTGCAATACCTCAATAGTTTCCTGCTGCACTTTTAAATCTATTTCAAGTAAGTCCCTTATCGATAATATTCCAGCAAGTTTTTCTTCATCAATAATAAGAATGTGCCGGATATTTTTATCCTTCATTTTTTTTAGGCATTCATGATGCGATTCGTTAATACTTGCAACCACAAGATCTTTTGTCATTACCGTATCAACAATAGTTGAATTCAGGTCCAGACCTTTTGAAATAACTCTTCTTACAAGATCGCGTTCCGAAAAAACGCCCAGAAGTTTTCCATCATTTCCAAGAACCGGAACAAGACCGATATTATGTTCTGCCATATAATGAGTAACATCTATTATTTTTGAACCGCTGTTTACCGTTAAGATGTTTTTAGAAGTACACATTTCTTTTAATGACTTCATTGAACCTCCTTTTCTATAATAATGATAGTTGCGGGATAATGTTAAGTTTTAGAAAGGATTAATTCAAGTAAAAAATTAATTTTAACATTAATTCAGAGAAAAATAGTTGAATCTTATTTGTAGAAGAGGAAGGTAATATTACTTTTGCAATTGCATTGCTTTATCGATAAGCGATTTTAATTCGTTTATTTTGATCGGTTTTGTTAAAATGAAATCGATGTTGTGAGAGATTCTTTCATCCTCATCAAATTGATTTCCCCATCCGGTAAGTGCTGCAACTTTCATTTTACCATTATACTTCTCAAATATTTTGTCGGCAAGCTGCCATCCACTCATTCGGGGCATACCAATATCTGTTATTATCAAATCAAAATTTTGAGTTTCCATTAATTCCAGTGCATCAATTCCACTTGAGACAGCTTTACAATTATGGCCGAGAGCGTCAATTAATTCAGATGCAATTTCCTGAATCATCGGTTCGTCGTCTACCCAAAGAATGTTTGCAGCTCCTTCAAATTCTTTTACATTTTCCTGTTCATTATTCTCCTCGGTAAAATTACTAAAAGGAAGTTGTACTTCAATTGTTGTTCCCTGAGCGGGAGCGCTTTGTATAATTTTTAAGTCCCCTTTGTGTTCCCTAATAATTGAATAAGCACCACTCATTCCTAATCCTCTGCCTATTTCAAATCCTTTGGTAGTAAAAAATGGTTGAAATACACGGCTCTTAACTTCTTCATTCATACCAATACCGGTATCAGTTATTCTAATAAATACGCCGGCATCTGCAGTCCCGGTTTCAAAATAAATTTTTCCTCCATCGGGCATAGCCTCAATACTATTTTTAATTAGGTTATAAATTACAGAGCGGAGTTCTCCATCGTTTCCCAAAACATCGGGAATATCCCGTAATTTTTTCTCAATAAGAATTTCAATTCCTTTTTCTTCCTGTTTGTCTTTCCAGAGCGGGCGGGATTGAACAATTACATCAGATACAACTTTGTTTAATTTTACTCTACTGTAACGGGTCGCAATTTGTTTCTTACCCGAAAAACGTTGTAGTAACTGAACTCTGGCCGAAGCATCGGATGTAGCTGTTTTAATTGTTTCGAGGTGATTTTTTAATTGACGGGAAATACTTTTATCCAATAACGCTACCTCGAGGTTACTAAAGATTATTTGTAATGAGTTGTTAAAGTCGTGTGCAACTGCACTTGCCATTTCGCCTATTGCGCTGAGTCGTTGGCTTTCAATAACAGCATTCTCTGCAAATTTTCGTTCGCTAATATCATGAGCAATTCCTATAATTGAATCGATTTCGTCGCCGGTGTTGAATTGTGCAGTTAAACTAGTTGAATGCCATTTCCACTCGCCGTTATAATGCATTACACGGTACTCGATGTTATTGATACTTTTTTCATCTATTAATCTATGTAGCACTGATTGCAAATTATTTTTATCATCCGGGTGAGCGAATTCCAGTAGGGACTTATCTTTAAGAAAATCATAATCGTGTCCTAATAAAGACTTCCAGTTTGGAGAAACATAAGTAAATGTTCCATCGGGGCACAAAGAAAAGATAATGTCGCTGGCTTTCTCTACAAGTGTTCTGAATTTTTTTTCACTTGTTTCGAGTTGTACTGTTCTTGACTTAACAAGGGATTCAAGATTTTTATTTACTTCCTCCAATTCTAGTTTCTTTTGTCTTAACTGATGTGTAAGGTAGAAATTCCTTCGGTTAAAATATTCAATGTAATAAGCAGCGAACATGCTGATCAGGTTTTGAGATATATAAAAAAAGCTGTAAGCTATAATTAATTCGGATCTTATTTCTGAAAACCATAAAGCAGCAAACACAAAAATTAAAAGAGTAATCCATCCGGCTAAAGTTGCTAATATGAATCGCAGCTTAACAAAAAAATACCCGGCTGAAAAAACAAGCATCAATCCGGCATAGTAAGTTAAATTATCCGGCATTTTTACAATCATTAGAATTATTCCGGTTCCTCCAATAATAAATGAGAAGAAAAGTAAGACCTGCCAGATTTTAACGAAGAACTTAAAAAAAGAAAGAACAAATACAATTAAAAGGAATGGTATTACAAATACGAAACGAATAATAAATAAATATTCTTTTTGAGCCGGGGCAACAGTTACATCAAGTAGTGCAAAGAAGCCATAGAGAAATGTTACAAGAATTAACGCAATTCTAAAAACAAGCAGTGAATCTCGAAAATAATATAATTGATATGCTTCCTCTCTACTATCTTTAAATGATAGCGTAATCTTATTGATCTTCATATCGCGAAAATTATTCTTATCGCTATTCATCCGTTACCTTTTGTAATTCTCTCTGCTAATCAATTCTATTTTTTAGTTATTATTTAATTGAATCGTAATTCACCCTCTCCGCTTTCAATTACAAATTTTTTTTAGCTGGCGGTGAAAGATCCCTCTTCTTAAAATCAGGATTCAATTAATTTTCTTCATTATTATCGGGAAAAATATTGATTATTAAAGTCAAATTAATTGATTAAACGCATGAAACAATTAGAAAGATGACTTCCGGTCGGTATTTGATTCAAAATCGAATCAAGGAAATATGCTGTTCCCCCCATAAAAAGCTTAATCGAGTTTCGGATGCTTTTTGTGATGTTCTGTCGCATCCTGATATTCCCTAGCAACAGCTATAATTGTTCCTTCGTCAAATAATTTTCCGATGAAAGTAAAACTTGTTGGAGTTCCTCGTTCAGAAAATCCATTGGGCACAACTACGCACGGATGACCGGTAAGATTTGTAATTAGTAAATTACTTCCTACCCAGGAAGGGGAAATATAGAGATCAACTTTATCAAACAACTTTTGCATCTCCTGAATTAACAAATAGCGGATTCTGTTAGCATTAATGTATTCAACAGCGGGAATGAAGCGCGATGACCGGAAAACATTCGGCCATGCATTTTTTACCTGGCGAACGAGTAAGTCGTCTTTATTACTTCTTGTAAGTTCATCGAACGCAGCGGCTGCTTCGGCAGATAAAACAAAAGAAATATCATTAACCGGTAAATCCGGCAATTCAATAGGAATAAGTTGAGCACCAAGCTCAGTTAATTTTTTAAGAGCAAGAGAATCATTATCGTGGAAAGGATATTTTCTTGCAAAGTCATTTTTTAAATATCCTACTTTTAATTTTTTGAAGTTAACTTTTGGTGAATAATTAAAAGGAGCATCGTATAATGTCTGATCAATTCCATCTGAACCATAAATTGTATTAAAGACTATAGCAAGATCTTCTGTATTTCGGCATATCGTTCCAATCTTATCCATAGTCCAGCTTAATGCCATCGCACCCGTTCTGCTAACTCTTCCGTATGTTGGTCTCAATCCAGTAACTCCGCATACAGTTG
>JBBIHP010000004.1:0-67510 GCA_037446915.1 Ignavibacteria bacterium | reverse complement strand
TTACGGATGATTGGGCATACGTCATGTATGTTTTAATTTCTTCTTTCGGGAGTTCGTCGAAGCAGGTGTTAAGTGCAGAAAATGTTCCAAGTAATCCTTGAAACGGACTTTTTAGATCGTGTGCTATTATTGAAAGAAGAATTTCCCTCTCATTTTTTTCTTTTGTGAGCGTATCAACAGATTTTTCTAATTGTGAATTAATTTGAGTAAGCGTTGTTGCCTTTTGTTTGTAAAGTTGAATTTCATCGTCGGTACTTAATGTTTCGGAAATACTTGCAGTTTCAAATTTGGTGGTAATATCCCAGATTATCCATTGCCTGTAAACATTTTGTGCAGAGCTTAATGGGTATGTCCTTAATGCTAATTGTTTATTCTTTCCGAATTTAAGAACTGTATTAAGAACTTTTTCCTCAGAATAAACAAGAGCTGTAAGAGAACTGCCTAAACCCATCTCTAATTCACAGCTTGATTTTATGTACTCAATCAGGTCGAAAATATTTTTATTTGTTAATTCGTTAAAAGTAAGATCCAGATGCTCAAGTACATTGTTGTTCCAGTAAACAAACTCCCCGTTGTTATCTGAAATAATCAATCCAAGGTCTATTGAATTTAGAATTTTTTGAAGGAACCGAACATTGTTCTGTGGTAGAGGCATTTGCTGAGAAGATCGGGAATTATTCGGGAATTCATCAATATTATGCATATCTACCACTAATAAATTTGAAAAATCAGCTTTTCTACAGCTTCTATTTAGCCCTTCATTCGGGTTTTTACTGATAGTATTATCGTAAAATGGTGAGTTTTTTTTAGGGATTTTTTCGAATGAATGCAACTTCCCCCCATTAATTGAGAAAAAAGATTGGGACAAAAATACAATTTTTTATTAAATCTTTTACACTTTTATCCGATAATATTCTGGAGGAAAATTAACAAGTGGCTAATATTCAGCATGTAACTTATCGAGAGTGGATAGAATTTCTTAGTAAATAATTAAGATTCTTTCAGGCATAGTAATTGACAAGTTAATTACGCAATTAAAGTAGAAATATATGATTGAACAAAAAAATCTAAGCAGCCGCGAAATAACAGAACTTCTTAATAGCGATTCGCTCGATGAGAAAATGGAAGTTCTGGCATATCTTTTAAATCAGGATAATATAGACGAATATGTTGAACTGGTTTGTAATTCTATTTCTCATCCAGATAAAGGGATTAGGAATACTGCCTCCTTACTAATTATTACTCATAGACCACAGAATGCCAGTCAGTACCTTGTTCAATGCATTTCTTCAAAAGATATTACTTTAAGAAATCTTGCCGGCGAGTTATTAATTAAATTAGGATCAGTTGCAATCCAATCCCTTGTTGATTTCAACTGTGAAAAGAATAGTGACGACCAGAAATTCATTATTGATATACTTGGTTTAATTGGCAGCTCAAAAGCAGCCGATCATATAATTGGAATATTGGGCACAACTGAAGATGATAATGTTATACTTGCATGTATTGAAGCTATTGGAAATATAAGACACAAGGATTCGCTGGAAATTCTACAATTACTTTACGACCGGAGCGAATTATATAAGCCCTTTATAGTTGAAGCAATGGGAAAAATCGGCTCTCCCAAAGCATGCAGTTTTCTTCTCGAAAAATTTATGAAGGAAGATGATCTAACTAAATATTCTATACTGGAAAGTCTTGGTTTTGTTGGCGATGTTGATACTTATTTCTTCCTTTTAGAGCAGGTTCCAAATATTCATGGACCGCTTATCTGGCCTTTGATTACATCATTATTCATACTAAAGGAAAAGTATAATCTCGATATTCCTTTTGATGATAAGATGAAAAATTTATTGTTGTTTACGTTACAGGAAGGGGCACCGGAACATAAAAAAACAGCACTCTCGCTTATAAATGTTTTTCATGATAAAGAGATTCTAGTTGAAAGCTTAAAATTTCTTGGTGATGATGATGAGCTTGATGAAATAATTCGTTCAAAAATTTATAAGAATCCCGAATACCTCTTTGAAGAATTTCAAAGAATAATTGCTAATAGTAATGATAAACTCAGACAGGTTCTAAATTTATTCTATTCAATTTTATCTTACCTGACACATGAAGGGGGGCTAGTTGAGTTAACACTTATACAAAAACGTAACATTATCTATGCAACAAGCGAATTATTAAATCATCACGATGAAGAAATAAGAAGATCCAGCATGGAGATAATGTTTCTATTAGATAGCGAAGCGGCATTGTTGTTTATTGATTCGATGATTAAAGACGAGAACATGTGGAACAGATTACGGCTTGTTGAGTTGCTTGAAGTAATCAATAACCCGGTTGCAAAAGATGCTTTAATGAAACTGATTGAAGATAACGAAGATATGATAAGAGAGAGAGTTCAGGAATTAATTAATAATCAAAATATTAATGAAATCTATCCCAATTTAAGATAGCGAGCCATGAACCAATTTACAGATTTAAAACTACCAGATCTTAGCCGTAATCTTAATCCTTCTTTGCCCAAGCAATTGTATATGTCAATTTCTCTTTTTCAGGATATCCGGAAATTTATTTACGACAATACAGGAATTTATTTTCAGGATAATAAAAAGTATTTACTGGAAAGCCGTTTGCAAAGGAGAATTAATTTTCTAGGACTAAAGAGTTTCGAAGAGTATTTCGCAATACTAAAAACAGGGGGCTCGGCTTATTCTGAGGAAAAGAAATATTTTTACGAGGCTATTACTATAAACGAAACTTTTTTCTTCAGGAATCAGCCACAACTTGATGCACTCGCTACACAAATCTTCCCTGAATTAATTTCTAACAGAACGGTTCTAAACAGAAATAAAATAAGAATCTGGAGTGCTGCAAGTTCCTCGGGTGAAGAAGCTTATTCAATAGCAATGGTCTTTCAGGATCTTATTAAACCGAAGTATCCAAATATGGAAATTGAAATAGTAGGCACCGACATTAGTGCTTCAATAATTGATACTGCTAATCAGGGGATTTATAAAGATTATTCAATAAGAAACACACCTCCTTATTATTTAAAAAAATATTTTAAGAATCATGGCGGTTTATTCGAAGTAGCACCGGAAATTAAAAGAATGGCTTCTTTCAAATTACTTAATCTTTACGACGATTTTATGATGAAGACAATGCTGAACTTTGATGTAATATTCTGTGCTAATGTTCTAATTTATTTTGATACGGCTTCCAAAATTAAAGTTGTTAATCATCTCTATAATTCTCTTAATCGCGGAGGTTATTTATTTATTGGGTATTCGGAAACTTTACAGGGCATCTCAAGAGCATTTAATCTGGTAAGTTTCCCTAAAACAGTTGGATATAAAAAGGAGTAGCAAATTAAATGAAAAGGGTAATTCTAGTAGCAGACGATTCCCCAACAATCAGAAAATTTGTTTCTGTGGCATTGACTGTTAAAGGTTATGAAATTATTTCATGTTCCGATGGTATGGAAGCACTCGAAAAAATTCCGAATAATAAAATTGATTTGGTGATTACGGACTTGAATATGCCGAATGTTGATGGTTTCCAGTTAATAAGTACAATTAGAGGAAATGATGAATTGAAAGAGCTCCCGATAATAGTTCTTTCATCATTAGGCAGTACCGAAGATATCCAGAGGGGACTGGAATGTGGTGCTAATTCATATTTAATAAAACCGTTCGATCCTAAACGTGTTATTTACGAAGTTTCTAAATATTTGAATTGAGGTAAAAATGGCTCTTAAATTTCTAGTAGTTGACGATTCGGTAACAATGAGAAGAATTGTTGCCAATTCACTAAAAGCTATCGGTTACGAAGCTTTTGTTGAAGCCGGTGATGGCAAAGAAGCATTAACTAAACTCTCCGGTGATGATTCCATAAATTTTGTTATTACCGATTGGAATATGCCCGAAGTGTCGGGACTTGAATTAGTAAAAAGCATCAGATCCACAGACAAATTTGCGAAGCTACCAATATTAATGGTTACCACACGCGGATTGAAAGAGGATATTGTTGAAGCGCTCCAGGCAAGAGTGAATAATTATATCGTTAAACCATTCACTCCCCAGATACTTAGAGAAAAAATTGATCAAATTTTAGCAAGTGCATAATCGGAGAACCCAATGGAAAACAATTCAAACATGGACCAGGTATTTGAAAAATTAGGGGAACTAAAATCTTTCTTTATCTTCGGGCAAAAGGTTGTACCTGTAATTCAAAGTATAATTGATTTTATGCGGGATGTAGTTCCGCTTATGGAATATGTAAATAATTCAATACAGGATAGTGCAAGTAAAATTCCAAAAGCGGCAAGCCAGATAAATAGTGTTACAAATGCAACAGAATTGGCAACCAGTGAAATTCTCGATATCGTTGATGCAATGTCGATGGATCTATCGAAAATTAAGAACGAATTGGCTGATCTAAAAAATGGTTTCTTTAATCAAAGAGTAGCTCTGGAAAGCTTTGGTAATCAACATCCAAACTTAAATGGACAATTTGAAGCACTTCTATCCGGATTAAGTATTGATGAACTTGAAACAAAGGTAATTTCGCTTGAAGAAATTGTCAAAAAGATAGAAGGAGATTCTAATAATATTACTTTGTCACTTCAGGTTCAGGATATTACTTCACAACAATTGGCCTCAGTAAACCACCTTATTCAATCAGTCCAGAAAAGATTATCCAAATTGATGACCGATTTAAGCAGAAAAGGCCCGGTTGATGTTAGCGATTTAGAACAGGATGATGAAAATACCAAGAGTGCAACGTTTAATCCCGATGCACGATATGAAAAAACTGCAGAGAAACAGGAACTGGCTAATGAATTATTTAATGCAGGACAAAAAACATCTCAAGACGAGATAGATAAATTATTCGCTAAATAATGGATCTTAATATGCAAAACCCAATGTTGGTCGACCCCGAAATGAAAGAAATTGTCGATAGCTTTCTGCTTGAGACAAAAGAAATTCTTGAAAAGCTTGATGTTGATTTAATGCTTCTGGAAAAAAGTCCGGATGATACAGACCTTCTAAATAGAATATTTCGTTCCTTCCATACTATTAAAGGAACATCAGGTTTTTTAGGACTTGAAAAATTACCCGAAGTAACACACAAATGCGAAGATATTCTCAACAAACTCCGTAAGGGCGAAATTAAATTGAATCTATCCTTAATGGATGGAATTATTTTAGGTTACGACACTATTAAAGCTCTTCTAAGAGTCATTGAAGTAGAAAAAAATGAAGAAATAGAAGTCGAGAATGTTATTTCTACACTTGTTGGTTTACTTGAAAATTTAAATGGTGATAATCAGGAAGAAACAGTAGTACACAAGGTTGTAGAAACAAATATTCTGGAGGAAAATATTGTTGAATTTTCTGAAACAGATTTTGTGAATACCGAAGTTGTAGTTGAAAAACAAGTTACTGAAATTGTAAAAGAGACTGCCGTAAAATCATCTAACACAGAAACCAAAAAATCTGAAAATACAATACGTGTTGATGTGGATAGATTGGATGCATTATTAAATATAGCTTCGGAAATAGTTTTAGGTAGAAACCGTCTTGCTCAATTGAACTCACAATATTCTTTAGACAATGAAGGATCGCAATTCGCTAAGGATTTAGGAGATGCTACAAAACAGATTGATCTAATGACATCGGAATTGCAGCTGGTTGTTATGAAACTTAGAATGATTAAGATTGGAAAGGTTTTCAATCGCTTTCCACGTGTTGTAAGGGATATGTGCAAAGACCTGAATAAGGAGGTTGAGTTAATTATTAATGGTGAAGAAACAGAAGTAGATAAAAATTTAATTGAAGAAATAAACGACCCGCTTGTTCACCTAATCCGTAATTCCATTGATCATGGTGTAGAAGCACCGGATGTTAGAGAAGCCAAAGGTAAGAAACGGAAGGGAACTGTTATTTTATCGGCAGAACACGAAGGAAACAATATTGCAATTAAAGTAATTGATGATGGCAAAGGTATCGATCCGGAAATGATTAAAGAGAAAGCAGTTGCTAAAGGATTTTTATCCCGCGATAAAGCCAAAGAACTTTCTAAACAGGAAGCGTATAATTTAATTTTCCATCCCGGTTTTTCCACTGCCGAAGTTGTTACAAACGTTTCGGGGCGTGGTGTTGGAATGGACGTAGTAAAAACAAATGTTTCAAAACTCCGCGGTACAATTGCTATTGAATCCGAAATTGGTAAAGGCACTACAATAATTTTAAGGCTGCCTTTAACTTTAGCAATCATTTCGGGTATGATTGTAAAGTCCCACGGTCAGGCATTCGTTATTCCGCTCCATTCTGTAATTGAAGTATTAAGAGTTAGTACAGATGATGTAAAAACTGTTAATGGAAAAGAAGTTGTAAATCTACGGGATACAATTCTGCCAGTTGTTTCTTTGAATGAATTGATTAACCACAACGGAAACGGACATGATAATTCCCAATGGCAATACATTGTTGAAGTAGGTATTGCAGAAAAAAGATTTGGTATTAAAGTGGATGAATTAATCGGTCAACAGGAAGTAGTAATCAAATCACTTGGAGAATACTTAGGTAAAATAGACGGAATAGCAGGTTCGTCAATAATGGGGGATGGAACTGTAATAATTATTCTGGACATTAACGAATTGTTCAATAAGCTGAGAAATAAAATTGAATCGTAAAATTGGTGTTCTCATTATAGACGACTCGGCATTCATGCGTAAATCGCTTTCAATAATGCTGGAAAGCGATCCGGATATTAAAGTAGTTGGAACTGCCAGAAATGGTCAGGAAGGTTTAGAACTTGTAAAAAGTCTTAAACCCGATGTAGCTACTCTTGATATTGAAATGCCGGTAATGGATGGTTTAACAGCCCTCAAAAAAATTATGGCCGAGTGCCCTACTTCGGTTATAATGGTAAGTTCTCTAACAACCGAAGGAGCAGAATCAACTTTAAAAGCTCTTGAACTTGGAGCGGTCGATTTTATTCCTAAAGAACTTTCTTACGTAAACATTAACATAACCAAGATTAAAGAAGATCTTATCTCAAAAGTAAAAGAGATAGTAAAACAAAAATTAATAAAAGAACGGCTTAATAGATTAAGATCCATCAGTCAACCGGGTAAACCTGAAGTTCAGAGATATTCTCAAAATCAAATTCCTTCAATTGGGTATAAAGCTGTAGCAATCGGTATTTCAACCGGAGGACCATTATCATTACAAAAAATATTACCTGTGCTATCAGATAAAATTCAGATACCTATTTTTATAGTTCAGCACATGCCGCCTAAATTTACAAAGTCGCTTGCAGACCGGCTTAATTCAATGTCCAAGCTCAATGTTAAAGAAGCAGAAAATGGCGAGAAAGTTGAAAATGGTACGGTTTACATTGCCCCGGGCGGGTATCATATGACTATTACTAAGAACGGTTTTACTTCCTCCCAGATTATTATTTCAGAAGAACCAAGCTACACTCTGCACAGACCATCTGTAGATGTTATGATGAATTCCGTAATAAATACTTATGGAAAGTATACGCTGGGAGTAATTATGACAGGGATGGGCAAAGATGGTTTCGAAGCAATAAAAAATCTTAAGAGCTTGGGTGGGTACTCGATTGCACAGGATGAACAAACATGCATTGTCTACGGTATGCCTAAAGCAATTGTTGATGCCGGTTTTGCAGATAATATTTTACCTTTAGAAAAAATTCCAGAAACAATTAACAAGGTGGTTTAAAATGGCAAATCATTTCGAAGAAGTTTTAATGAAAGATATATTCGCAAAGAATTCTCCTGTAAGCGGCAATCTTATTAAAGCAAAAGACATAGAGTTGAAAGGATACAGCAAAATAGCTTTAGAAAATGATGAAAATGATGATGTAAGAATTTATTTGAAGAAAGACGCTAATGATACCGTAAAAGAGATTAAATTCGTTTGTTCATGCGGTCAAACCAAGAGTATTATCCTCGATTATTCTGAGTAATAAATAACAAATGCACATTATTAGCCAATCATTTCAATCAAACCTTTAACATTTCACCAAAAATCAATTTTTAATTGTGGCATTCCTTTTGGGTATTAATAACAAAAAAATCCAAGAGGATTATGTCATCGGTAAAATTACTTCAGAACCTTTTAGACTATTGCGCAGTAAAGAATAAAGTATTAGCAAAAAATATTTCTAATGTTGGAACGCAAGGTTATAAAAGGGAAGATGTAGAGTTTAAAAATCTGTTGGACGAAAACTCGAATTCAATTTTAAGAATATCCAGCAATAAACACCTTTCTGCAGTTAACAATCCTGTTCAAAGCGATTCTGGTTTTAATGTTGTTTTAGATGAATCCAAGGAAATGACAACAGGAATTAATAATGTTGATATAGAACAGGAAATGTCTGAACTGGCAGAAAACACGCTTCGTTTCCGATTCGCCTCAAGAAAAGTTGGCGATTATTACAAGAGTATTCAAAATGTAATTAAAGGAGGAGGAAGATTTTGAAAGTATTAGGAAGTCTTTTTGGTCTTGGAATTAGTTCACGCGGAATGAGTATTCAAAGAAAGAAGATGGATCTTATTTCGCAGAACATTGCAAATGCAGAATCAGTAAGAACAGCCGATGGCCTACCATATCAGCGAAAAACCCTTGATGTAAAAGAAAACCAGAACAGCTTTGCGGCAAAACTTAACATAGAAGGACAAATGCTTAAACTGAATACTAAACATTCAGACCACCTATCAGCAAATAACTCTTCATCGGTTTCACTTCCGCAAATTCAAAGTGGAGTAGAGATTACAGAAAAAACCGATAGCAAGCCGGGAGAAATAATCTATATGCCCGAACATCCAGATGCTGATGATAAAGGTTACGTACAGATGTCCAATGTAAATGTATTGAACGAAATGGTTGATATGATTGCTGCTACAAGAAGTTACGAGGCAAATCTTACTGCGCTTAATTCATCAAAACAAATGATTAAAGATTCTCTGGAGATATAAAATGAAAATTAATACCAATTCTATTGGAAATTACAGTAAAACATTTGTGGATAAAACTCTTGCAAAGCCCGCAGTAGAAAAGACTAATACACCGGCAATATCAGATACAGAAAAGAAATTTTTTGCAGAAATGTATCCGACTAAGAAAAACGAAATAATTAATTACGAATTCTATAATCCTAAGGGAAAAACAACAGGTATTTCTCTCGGTTCCTTAATTGATAGAAGAGGTTAATATGAAAATACAGGGATTTGGAAATTTATCACCTGATATAATAAATCAGAATAAAAAGAATAACCCGGTTAGTGGATTTGCAGATACTTTTGCCAATCTTGTTGAGGAAGTAAATCAAAATCAAAAAGCTTCTACTTCAGCTGTGCAGGATTTTGTCTCGGGCAAAGGTATTGAACTTCACGAAGTAATGATTGCCGGTGAAAAAGCAAAAACCAGTCTGGAACTCCTTATGGAAATCCGTAACAAAACAATTGACATGTATAAAGAATTAACAAGGATGCCGTTATAATATGAACTCAAATCCATTTCAAGTGCTTTTTGGAATATTCAACAAACTGAATCCAAAACAGAAATTTATGATGCTTGGTAGTGTTGTATTAACTATCGGACTCTTAGTAATTCTTTTGTTCTTTATGAATGAACCGACTTATACAACTTTATATTCCGGTTTAACTGCCGAAGATGCTTCTAAGGTTGTCGATTACCTCGGCGGTCAAAAGATACTTTATAAAATTGATGACAATGGACAGACGATTAAAGTCCCTAAAGAAAAAGTGTATGAAGCACGATTGGCTTTAGCCGGAAGAGGAATTCCAAGTTCAGGTGTTATTGGTTACGAAATATTTGATAAGTCTACAATGGGTATGTCCGAGTTTATGCAGAAGATAAATTTCAAACGAGCAATTGAAGGTGAACTTGCCAGAACAATTTCCCAGCTGGAGGGTGTATCTGGAGCAAGAGTTCATATCGTTATCCCGCAGAAATCCATTTTCAAAGAGGAAGAAAAATTCCCATCTGCATCAATTGTGCTTAAACTAAGGAACAATTCCAGATTATCAAAAGAAAATATAACATCAATAGTAAACTTAGTTTGCGGAAGTGTTGAAGGTCTACCTCCAAGTAAGATTTCAATTATCGATACACAGGGAAGAATTCTATCCAATGAAAATGAAGAAGGTCCTCTTGCATATGCTTCATCAAAACAATATGAAATTAAACAGAATGTAGAAAACTATCTTGCAAAGAAAGCCCAGTCGATACTTGATAATGTTCTTGGATACGGTAATGCTATGGTTCAGGTAAATGCAGATCTTAATTTTGATCAGGTTGAAAAGACAATGGAACAATACGACCCGGATTCACAGGTAGCGATAAGCGAACAAACAATTAAATCGAATAATGCCGGAATAACTACAAGCGATTCAACATCCCAGGCAAATGAAAATTCACTTACCAATTACGAGATAAATAAAACAATTCAAAAGGTTATTGAAGGTTCGGGAAACATTCAAAGATTAAGTGTTGCAGCAGTGGTTAATGATATACCCAAGAAAACTGTTAAGGATGGTAAAACAGAAGTAACTTTTGAAACCCGTTCTCAGGAACAACTGAATAAATTGGAAGAGATTATTAAAAATGCAGTGGGAATTAATTTGCAGCGTAATGATCAGTTCTCGCTTGTGAGCATACCGTTCGAAGAAAAACAGATTGATGATTTTCAGATTGATGAAGCTGGTTCATTTCTACCAAATCCTGATGAATGGATAAAACTGGCATTGATAATCTTTGCCATTGTTTCTTCTATGCTTGTTCTAAAAAGTTTAATGAAGAAATTAAAGTCGGAAAAAATTGTTATTGGTACTTTTAACCCGAACGAATTAGCAGTTGCAACTCCTTCTGCAGCTCCGGTATTAACAGCAAAACAAGAACCAAAACCAAGCTTCAGCCCTCATTTGAATCTGCCCAAGAAAAAAATATTACCGATAGGCGATCTTGAAGATGAAATTTCTGATGAAGCTTTACTTAAGAAAAATCAGCACGAAAAGATTATTAACTATGTGTCAAAAAATCCGCTTGATGCTGCAAAACTTATAAACGCATGGATGCACGAGGATGAAATCTAATATGATAAAAGACGAACGCTTAAAGGAAGTTTCTGGAATCCAAAAAGCAGCTATGCTTATGGTTGCACTTAACATTGAAGCTGCTTCAGCAGTGTTCAAGTATCTCGATCCGGTTGATATTGAATCTCTTTCTGCAGAGATCACAAAAGTTAGAAACATCCCGTCTAAAACCGTGGATATTGTAATCGATGAATTCTATAGCATGGTTACAGCACGGGAATATGTTCTTGAAGGCGGTATCGACTTTGCACAGAATCTTCTAGAGAAAACATTCGGAATTCCGAAAGCACACGAGATAATTGAAAAAGTAAGAAGGTTAACAACACTAAAGGGTTTCGATGTATTAAAAAGAGCTGAACCGGCTCAGTTGATTAACTTTCTAAATAAAGAGCATCCCCAAACTATGGCTTTAATTCTCTCTCAATTATCACCCGAGCAGACAGCAAATGCACTTAAAGAAATTCCCGAGGAATTAAGAATTGATGTGGCGCATAGAATTGCTACTTTAGGGAAAATAGCTCCACAAACTCTTAAGCAAATTGAACACGTTGTTGATGATATTGCCGGGCTGTCTATGAGTCAGTCAGTTGGAAAACTTGGCGGCCCAAAATGTCTTGCCGGAATTCTCAATCGTTTGAACGTAACAATTACTAAAGATATTCTTGTTAAACTGGAAGAAAGAGATCCCGATACTTCATACCAGGTAAAAAGATTAATGTTCATATTCGATGAAATTATCAACATCTCTGATAAAGACATACAGAAGATATTACGCGAAGTTGATAGAAAAGACCTCGCACTATCTCTTAAAATTGCAGATGAAAGATTGAAAGAAAAAATATTCAAAAATATGTCCGAACGTGCTGCAGATTTATTGAAAGAAGAATTACAATACATGGGTATGGTAAAACTGAAAGAAGTTGAAGATGCCCAGGCAAGAATTATTGATATTATTAAAGCGCTTGAAGAAGCAGGACAAATTTCACTCAACCTTAGAGGCGGTCCGGAGGAAGTTTATGTCTAATATTCTGCGCTTAAATGCTGCGCCTAAGTTGAATTTGAAATCGGCTTCTGTAATTATAGAAGAGGAAAGAAGGGAAGAAGCTGTTCCCATAAAAAAACAAATTGAAGATGCATATTCTAAAGGAATATTTGATGGGCAGCAGAAACTTAAATTGGAATTGGATAAAGAATACACCGATAAACTTTACCGTAAATACGAAGAGGTTTATCACATAATTGATGATTTCGATCAGAAGTTGAAAGAGTATGAGCAATCATTCGAACGGCTTGTTGTTGGAACTGCAGTAGAACTTGCAAGAAAGATAATTCAAAAGGAAGTTAAGGAACAATCAATTATTAATGAAGTTGTTAAAGAAGCAATTTCCAAAGTAATCGGCGCTAATGAAGTAAGAATTAAATTTCATCCGGAGGATATGAGAGAACTAAATAATTATAGCAGAAATTTAATTAGCAGCACTACTTTCAGTAAAATAAAATTCGAAGAAGATGATAGAATTGAACACGGCGGCTGCCTTGTTGAAACTGAAATTGGAAATGTTGATGCAAGAATTTCTACTCAACTGGAAGAATTGAGAAGAAAACTTGAAGAAAGCATTGATAACGGGTAAAAGCATGATATCAATCTTTGAAATATTAGACAGGTATAAATCTGTAATCTCAGGTGCAGAATCAATTAGAGTTAATGGCAAAGTGCTTGATGTAATTGGACTTGTAATTGTTTCTGCTGGACCAAACGCAGTAATGGGAGAAATTTGCTCGGTAATTGACCGGAATGGTAAAGAGCTTTGTAAAGCTGAAGCAGTTGGTTTTAAGGACGGAAAAGTTCTTTCAATAGCAATTGGAGAAGTGAATAGTATTTCTCCAGCTTGTGAAATTAAAGCATCCGGAAGAAAATTCTCTGTTGGTCTGGGGAAAGATTTACTTGGTCGTGTTATAGACGGACTTGGAAATCCAATGGATGGAAAAGGGGAAGTAAGATATTCATCTATACGTGATGCTCACAGGGAACCGCCAAACCCGCTTGAAAGAAAAAGAATTACAACACCAATTCAAACCGGAGTTAGAGCAATTGACGGGTTATTAACTGTTGGCAGAGGTCAGCGTGTTGGAATTTTTGCCGGTAGCGGTGTTGGTAAAAGTGTTACTCTTGGTATGGTAGCAAGAAATACAAGTGCTGATGTAAATGTAATTATCCTAATTGGTGAACGGGGAAGAGAAGTAAGAGAGTTTATTGAGAAAGACCTTGGCGAAGAGGGAATGAGAAAGTCTGTTGTTGTTGTTGCTACAAGCGACAAATCGCCTCTTGTAAGAATGAAAGCCGCATATGTAGGAACTACAATTGCCGAATATTTTAGAGATCTTGGTCTGAATGTTCTTCTAATGATGGATTCTGTAACAAGATTTGCCATGGCTCAAAGAGAAATTGGGTTAACAATTGGAGAACCGCCTACATCAAAAGGTTATACTCCATCTGTATTTTCTTTACTACCTAAATTGCTGGAAAGAACCGGAAATTCTGATAAAGGTTCGATCACGGGAATTTATACAGTACTTGTTGATGGTGATGATATGATTGAACCGATTGCCGATGCAGTCAGGTCAATTCTAGACGGCCACATAGTACTCTCACGTAAACTTGCAAACAAAGGTCACTACCCGGCAATTGATACTTTACAAAGTGTAAGCAGAGTTATGCCGGATATAATCGATAACGAACATTTTTCACGTGTAATGATTTTCAACGAAATCCTTGCAACCTACCGCGAAGCAGAAGACTTAATAAATATAGGTGCTTATGTAAAGGGTAGTAATCCTTCTATTGACCGTGCATTATCAAAGATAGGACAATTACGCACGTTTCTTAAACAGGATATTTTAGAAAAAGCTGCATATAATGAAACTGTTTATAAATTATCCCAGATTATTGAAATAAATAATCATAAATAGAGATAGTGGCAAAGTTCAGTTTTAAGTTCGATCATATAATAAGAATAAAAGAAGTTCTTGAAAAAAAAATATTGAAGGAAATTTCTCTTATTGATAGAGAAATAGAAAATTCTGAGGGAAAAAAGAAAGCACTATTAGATAAAAAGAGCGAGCTATTCGAAACAATTACATCGGGACAAATAAAAGTTTACGAGTTTAAGAGTGCCAGAATGCATATCAGAAATTTGGAAAAAGATGTTCATAACATTGAAAAAAAGATCAACGAATTGAAGCAGCGGAGAGAACAGAAACACTCAGAATTGATTCAAAAGAAAAGAGAATTGAAGATTTTTGAAACACTAAAAGAGAATAAACAAGAGGAATTTTTCTTCGAAAATAATAGAGAAGAATTAAAACAAATGGATGAAATAGCTATAAGTAATTTCATAAGGAAGGAAGAATGAAAGATAAATTGATATATATAATGATATTGCTTATTACTTTTATTTTGGTTACAGGCGCAATGTATTATGGAGCTTCGAACTATAAAAATATTTTTGCGCTTGATTTCGCATCGGTAGAACCGGATTCTTTACAATCCAAAACAGAAAAACCAGCTGTAACAGAAAATAAACAAACTGCACAGATACCTGTTATTGCAAAAAATGATAGTGTTAAAAATTCTCTTGCTTCTGATAGAGTAAGTCCAGAACCCGCAGATGTTAAAATTAGTGCTTCAGCATTTTCTGATAGTTCGAATGCAATTTTTGAAGAACTAAGGAAAATAAAAGAGATGCTCCGGCAGAAGGACCAGACTGCACCGGTTCAGGCATCTGCACCCGATTTAACAAAAAAGAATTCGATGAAGGATAGTGTGTATAACAAATGGATAAAAAACTCGGTAAAACTTTACGAAACTATGGATTCTAAAAAAGCCGCTAAAATAATTCAGGGTTACAACGATAATATAGCAAGAGACATAATTTTTTCTATGAAGAAGAAAAAGGCAGCTGAAATAATCGCAGAATTTAAACCAGAATTAGTGAACAGAATTATAAGTGTAGAATGAACTTAAATCCGTTATTCTTTAATAAACTTTCAAAGGATTCAATTCCTTTTAATCCAACATCCACAGGAATTGGTGAACAACCTTATCTGTTTGCAGATATCATTAATGTTACAACCGATGAAATAAATGATGTCAACCCTGATGCGGTTCAGAACCCTCTTGATATTGTCCTTTCCAGTGTAAATGATATTGATATAGAAATCCCAATAAATGATGGAGTGATGAATCAATTAAAAGTTATTATCAATGAATCATCCGCCCGGATAGAAAGTATTAATAAGGAAATTTATCAACTTGAGGATGCAAGTTTAACCAAAACTGATACAATTATAAATGAAGAATCTTTACTTGCCTTCATCGCCGGTATTAATCAGATAATTAATACAGATCTTAACAAACTTACACTGGTTAATGATGTAAATTCATTACAATTAACTGAAGAACCCACAGTAGTTGATAATCCGGATTCACAGGACGAATTATTAACCTTAGATATTATTGAGAACGAACTGCAAAAGCACCACTCTGTTAAGTTCACACTTAAATCCTCAACTGAAAAAATAACTCTTCAAATATCTGCTGCTGATAATGAGATAGTGACCGGGAGTGGTCTTAAAAATATCTCTGCATATTTTCAAAATGTGAATGTAATGCTTGAAGGTAAGTCGGAGATAGTTTCTGAAAATTCTGATTTACCGAATGAATTAAAAATTGATTATAATGAGAAGGAAATAAAATCAACCGCTCAAAGTGATAAAGTAAATCCCGAAGTTTCTAAGCCCACGGAAGTTTCTAAACCCACGGCCAACCCAATTTCAGAAATTACAAATGATCCGGTTGAACCTGTAATTGATAATTCAAAGAAATATCAGGTAAAAATTGTTCATGCAGAGACAATTAATCAGGTTTCAAGTAAAGAAACGGGAATCAAAATACCATTTATTCTCGATATAAAAACATCTAAAGAAATCGGTGAATTTTTAAGCAAATACAATTTCCAGGATGCTCAATCTCTCAATAAAGATGAATCGAACCCGGATTTATCTAGTGATAATCAAGTAAATAATTTACCTGAAAAAAATATTAAGATTTTGAACAAAGATGAAGTTCCGAATGAAAATAAACTTATGTTTATAAAAGGGAAGGAATGGATTGAAAATGGTAATGAATCTGAACCATATGAAATGAAACGAACTAATGATAAACCGGTAAATAATATTTCGGAAAGTAATATCAAGATATTGCACAGGAATGAAGTTTCGAATGAAAATAAACTTATGTTTATAAAAGGGAAGGAATGGATTGAAAATGGTAATGAATCTGAACCATATGAAATGAAACGAACCGGATCCGAATTTCTGAGAGCAATAAAAATTGAGTCAGTTGAAAAACCGAAGAACGAATTAAATTCTAAACTAATCCTTGATAATGTTCTGAAAGAAAACTCTTCTGAAGAAATAATAGGTAATGAAAGCAACCATTATGATACTGGTAATGAAATTAAATCTGGCATAAAGATTACAACAGATAAACAACCAGTTATAAATACTGAATTACATGATGAAAATGTAAAATTAGTTATTGATGGAACAAAACAAAATACAAATGAAACACCAAAATCGAATAAAGTTGAAGCTAAAGTTGAATTTAACAAGGACGAGATTTCGATTGTAAGTAAAAATCATGAAGCTGAAAAAACAATAAAACCAAACGAATCAAATAATGTTTCGCCACTTAATATCGAAAAGACAAACGTTGAAAAAGCTTCTAATAGTGGCTCTGGAGATACTTATAAGAATAACAAAGAAGATAAATATCTTGATAGAACAAAAGAGATTAATTCTAAATCAGAAAAATTCGTTCCAGACGATATTAAACCCGAAGATTCTGTAACACAACCAAAGATAAATAAAGATCAACCTAAACATCCTGATGTAGTTAATCACCAGGTATTCGATAAGAAAACTGTTCAGGTTAATGAGCTTAACTCAAAAATAATCTCAACAGCAAGCGCATTTACAGAAACGGTTAAGAAGGTTAAATCTTCCGAAATAGTTTCTGAGATAAACAAATACCTTAACACGAATGAAAAGCAAAGTATTACTTTTCAATTAACACCCAAGAACCTCGGGACAGTAAAACTAATAGTAGATTATGTTGATAATGCTTTGCAAGCTACTATCGAAGTTGAAAGTGAGCAGATCAGGCAAACAGTTCAATCGAATATAGAACAGCTAAAAACAACATTACATAATAATGGCATTCAGATTAACAATCTTAATGTGAACTTAAGTAATGGCGAGCAGAAAGCGCATAAGCAATTTTCAAACAAAAGAAAAAATTATGGCGGTAATACTGATTCCAAAGTTGAACAAAAAAGTGATCTTACCGGAAAGAAAAAGTTAGGTTACAACACATACGAATATTTAGTATAAGGAATTGATAAATGGTTAATAATATAACTAACACAGCAGCTTCTGCTAATGTAAAACCAAATAAAGGAACATTGGGAAAGGATGATTTCTTAAAATTGATGATTCAACAGCTTAAAAATCAGGATCCGCTTAATCCTCTCGATGGAACAGAGTATGCCTCTCAGCTCGCACAATTCAGTTCATTAGAACAGCTGACGAATTTAAATTCCTCCATCACAAAAAGTATGGATGTTAATTACCTTCTTACTCAATCCATAAATAACACGATGGTTGCTACATTAATTGGTAAGGAAGTAAAAATAGACGGCAATAATCTAAATGTAATTGGACAGGAAAAAATTGATGTTGGTTATAACTTACCTGCTCAAGCCAAAAGTGTTGTAGTTAAAATAATGGATTCTAACGGAAATGTAGTCCGGTTATTAGATGGATCCGTTGAATCGGGAAGGTCTAAAGTTTCCTGGGATCTTTGCGATAATAATGGTGAGAAAGTTAAAAATGGAAATTATACATTCGAAGTTGAAGCATACAGCATGAGCGGCGAGAAGTTAACATTATCTACATATAAAATCGGTTTAATTGATGGTGTTCGGTTTACTGATAAAGGTTCAATGCTATTGGTAGGTGGAGCCGAATATTCAATTTCTGATATTCTCGAAATTTTAAATTCATTAAACAACGGAGGTAATTAATGACAGAGATTAATGGCGTATCTGTCCCCTTTATCCCGATTGTTGGTAATACCGAAGTAGGCAGAAAAAGCTTTGATCCTGTTTCATCATCATTCGATTCTATTTTCAAACAGGAATTAGAGAAGGTTAAATTCTCTAATCATGCTATTAAGAGATTAGAATCGCGCAATATTCAATTAAGCGAAACAGACTTAGAAAAAATTCAAAGTGCTGTTGAAAAAGCTGAGTTGAAAGGAGCAAAGGATTCATTAGTGATGATGGATAACACTGCTTTCATCGTTAATATTCCAAATAAGACAGTTGTAACGGCGATGGAAGTAACAGGTTCGAACGAAAACGTATTTACCAACATAGACAGTGTGGTTTTTGCATTTTAATTAATTAACAATAAACAACGGAGCGGGACCTTCCGAGGACGCTCCAGATCCGGCTGACCGACTGAAGCCGGGTCAATCCAAGGAGGAAAAAATGGCACTCTTAACATCACTTTTCGCAGGTGTATCCGGTTTACGTAATCATCAATCCATGATGGACGTTATCGGTAATAACATTTCTAACGTTAACACAATCGGCTTTAAAGGTTCGCGTGTAACTTTTAGTGATACATTTAATCAATTTGTTAAAGCCGGTACTAACCCAACTGAAACAACCGGTGGAACTAATTCATTTCAGGTTGGTTTGGGCATGAAAATCAACTCGATCGACCGTAATTGGAATCAAGGTACATTCGAAAGAACAGGGATTACAACTGACTTAGGTTTACAGGGTCAGGGTATGTTTGTATTAAAGAGCAACGGTCAAAGCTTCTTCTCAAGAGCCGGTGCTTTTATTTTTGATGCCGATGGTAAATTGGTAAGTCCGCAGAATGGCGCTGTCGTTCAAGGTAAAGTTGCAAGTCAGGAAGGTGTAATACCTCCGGGCAATAACTTAGAAGACATAGTAATTGATACTAACCTTAAATTACCAGCAGTTTCTACCACAAACATTAAATGGGGCGGTAACTTAAAAAGTAACTCAGAATTAACACGCACTCAAAAAGTTATTCAGAGAGGTAATATCAATTCATCCGCATTAGCTGTTGGCGATTCAACCGCACCATCAGTTGCAACTGTTTACAATGAATATGGTAATCCTTATAAATTAGAAATCACATATGAAAAAACTGCTGCTAATACATATACACTTAATTGGTCTTTGAAAGATGATGATGGAACTGCTGTAGATGATGGACAAATCACAGGTCTGGTTTACGCAGATAACGGTTCAGGTGTATTTACATTAGATGCAGCGTCCCTTGCAAAATTTGATGGTACTGCAAATAGAGTTAATATTCCATCTTCCAGTATTGATTTTGTTTTTGATTCTACAACAGTAACTCAAAATTCAAGTACAGCTACATTAAGTATTTCTGCAGATAACAATAGAATACCTAACGTAGTAGGCGGTTCTGTTACAATATTCGATTCTTTAGGAACTGCTCATCAGGTTACATTAAAATTCACAAAGATTGATGATAATTTATGGACGTGGACAGCCGGCGTTCCAGGTCAAAGTACAATCGATGGTAAACCTCTTAATACTTCCGGAACAATTTTGTTTAACGCCGACGGTACAATTGATCCGGCAAACATTTCTCCAAACAACCCTCAATTAACATTCGTACCTAAAGGCGGTGCAAATACAGCAGTAATCGATCTCGATTTCGGTTCAGGATTTGGCGGTGTAACACAGACATCATCAAGCTCTGTAGTTAGTGCTCTTTATCAGAACGGTTCTCCATCAGCATCGTTATCTAACATTAACATTGATCAGTATGGAAATATTGTTGGTATCTTCTCAAATGGTAGTTCCAGAAACTTAGCTCAGATAATGGTTGCTACATTTAACAACTTGAACGGTTTGATAAGTGTTGGCGACAACATGTACTCAGCCTATGCAAACAGCGGTGAACCAAGAATAAGCAGTTTAGGAGAAGAAAGCGGAACAACTGTTCAATCAGGTGCTCTTGAACAATCTAATGTTGACTTATCGGAAGAATTCACCAGAATGATTGTATCTCAAAGAGGATTCCAGGCAAACGCACGAGTGATAACAACAGCAGATAATTTGCTTCAGGAAATCACAAACCTTATCAGATAATCTTCATTGATCCCGGCGCCTCTCATACTTAAGTTTAAGATGGGAGGCGCTCCCCTTTAATAAACCAGCAATTGTTGAAATCCCTCAATTGCTCAATATTAGCCACTATTTTCTTCAAAATTTAGCAAAAAATAGATATTTCAAGCTTTTTTCAATGGCATCATTCTTGAAAAATTATGACCACTATGGAAACACCAAAAGAAGAAAATATCGAAAAAAAGCAGGAAGAGAAGAAAGTTGAAGAGACTTCTGAAAAGAAGGGATTCAATATGAAATTTTTGGTAATCGGACTTCCACTGTTTATCGTTCAGCTTGTTGCAGTTTATTTTATAACAGCCAATATCCTGATGCCAAAAATTCAATCACACTCAACTTCCGTTCAAAATGATTCCGTTAAAGTGGATCATCCAGCCGAAGATACTGTTGCACATGTTGATCTTGGAAAATTTATTTATGTAGTTGAAGATCTTATCATTAATCCGGCCGGAACTGATGGAAAAAGATTATTACTTTCTTCATTAGGATTCGATCTACCAAACGAGAAATATCAAAGCGAGCTGAAAGAAAAAGAAATTTTAGTAAAAGATGCTATTATTTCTGTATTAGGTAGTAAAGATATGACCCAGCTTAGCAATGCAAGTTATCGCGATACTTTACGTATTCAGATAACGCAAAAACTAAATCGTCTTATACCAAATGTTAAAATAAGTAACGTTTATTTCAGTAAGTATATACTACAATAATTATGGCTGAAATTTTATCTCAACAAGAAATTGATGCGCTTCTTAATAATATAAAAAGCGGATCTGAACAAAAACCCGAAACAACCACTGAAAAGGAAGTTGTACTTTTCGATTTTCGCCTTCCAAACCGGATATCGAAAAATCAGCTTAGAATTATTAAAAATATCTGCGAAAATTTTGCAGAAAGCTTCTCTCAATTTCTAGTTACAAAACTTCAGAATGCAGTAAGTATAAACGTAGCATCTGTAGATCAAATCTATTATTCGGAATATATGCTTTCGGTTTCAAATCCTGCTTGCTTGTTTACATTTGATATTAAGGATACCGACGTAAAAGGTATTCTGGAATTGAATACGGACCTCGGTTTTTTGTTAGTTGATAAGCTGCTTGGAGGAAGCGGCGCCGGTTCCAAACCGATTAAAGTAATTACTCCTATTGAACAGAAAGTCCTTAGAGTTGTAGTCGATCGTGTTATGTTCGATCTTAAAAAAGCATGGCAAGGTGTTGATAACCTTGAATTTGTACTTGATCGTTTTGAGCAGGATATCGATTTTGCTCAAATTACGTCTCAGAGCGAATCTGTCCTGCTTATTTCATTCGAAATTCTTATCGGCGAACAATCGTTCCTTATGAATATTTGCTTTGCTACTTTTGCGTTCGATAATATACTTGCAAAGATTAACACTCAAAAACTCTCATCAATTAGAACTTCCAAAACATTTGGCATTACAACAAGGGAAGTAATAACAAATCATATTACAAAGACATCAATTCCAATCGAAGTTGAATTCGGAACTACGAAGTTATCTATAGATGAATTACTGAAACTGGAAAAAGGGGATGTAATTATTCTCAACACAAAAACTGATGATGACCACAAAATTAGAACCGGTAACAGAATCTTATTTACAGGTAGGTCCGGTGTAGTAAATAATCACAAAGCAATAAAGATTACAAGAAAAATTTTAGAAGAAAAAAAATCACTTTGAGGAAGTTATGAGCGATATCAATAATGAAAATCAATTATTAGAAAGTAATGAAGAAAATAAAGAGCCGGTAAACGGGTCGCTTGCAGAATTTGAAGAATTCGATTCATCAACACGTTCTATTCCCGGCGCTGATGATAAATTAAGTTTTCTTAAAGATCTGCAGATGAATATTTATATCGAGCTTGGTAGAACACAGATGCAGATTAAAGACATTCTTGAACTTGAACGCGGTTATGTTATTGAGCTTGATAAGCTGGCAAGCGAACCTGTGGATGTCTATGTAAATAATAAAAAAATTGCCGAAGGCGAAGTCGTTGTAATTGATAAACACTTCGGTATAAGAATTACTAGTCTGGTAGATCCTGCTCAAAGAATTAAGGATATTAATTAATGTCTTTCATGGATATAGTAAATACAATTTTACCTCTGTTTTTAATATTGGGACTTCTGTTCCTTGCCCTGGTTATGATAAGAAAGTATTCTTTTTCAATTAATCGTAAAAAAACTAACTTCTTAAAAATTGAAGTGATGAATAACCACCTTATACTTCCTAAAAAATATATTTCGGTGGTAAGAGTTGAAGATAAATTATTCCTGTTAGGTATTAGCGAAGGAAACGTAACATTACTTAAAGAGTATGATTATAAACCGACAGATGATAATGAAACCAATCCCGGTGATATCAAACAAACATTTAAGGATATACTTAAACAGAATTTAGGACTAAGATGAAAAAGTATTTGATTCCTATTTTAATATTTATTGCAGTAATAATTTTTTCGAATGATATTGTAGCACAGCAGAATACCACAATTCCTTTTCCCAAGATTGATCTTCAGGTTGGAACTGCGAAGGATGGAAACGACGTTTCTACAACTTTACAAATATTACTTTTAATGACGGTTCTATCGCTTGCGCCTTCAATTGTAATAATGACAACAGCTTACCTTAGAATAATTATTGTATTCCACTTTTTGAAAAATGCATTAGGAACACAGCAAATGCCACCATCGCAGTTGTTGGCAGGTATTGCGCTCTTTGTTACATTTTTTATTATGGCCCCCACATGGAATAAAGTAAACGACGATGCAATTAAACCTCTGATGGATAATAAAATTAAGGTAAGCGAAGCATACGATAAAGGAATTGAACCGATCCGAGAATTCATGTTTAAAAATGTTAGGGAAGAAGACCTTGAACTTTTTGTCGGCCTATCTAATATGGAAAGACCTAAAAACAGAACCGAGTTGCCAACCTATATTCTTATACCGGCATTTGTATTAAGCGAACTGCGAACAGGTTTTATAATCGGGTTCTTCATGTTTATTCCTTTTATTATGGTTGATATGATTGTGTCCAGTATTCTTATGTCCATGGGTATGATGATGATGCCGCCAATGATGATATCTCTTCCTTTTAAAATCTTACTTTTCATTTTAGTTGACGGATGGAATTTAATTATTGGATCTTTAGTAAGGAGCTTTCATTAATGACCGAAGAATTAATTATAGAAATATTGAAAGATGCTTTTTACACGGTGTTCATAATTCTTTTACCGGTTCTGGGCGTATCACTTATTGTTGGTGTTTTTATTTCAATTTTTCAAGCTGCTACTTCAATTCAGGAAATGACTTTAACATTTGTTCCTAAACTTCTTGCTACAGCTCTTGTTATTATTTTTCTGCTTCCATGGATAATTGATAAACTTGTAGCACTAACAACAAAAATGTTCACATTGTTTTTAACGATAGTATAATGACCGAAATATTAATATTCGATTTTATAGTGCTGGTTTTAATTTTCCTCAGGATTACCGCAATGTTTATTGCAGCACCTATATTTGGCCATAAAGCTGTATCACCAATGATTAAGCTCGGTCTCGCATTAATTCTGGCATACATAGTTTTTCTTACAATAGATAAATCTGCTATCAGCTTCGAACTTAACCTTGCTTCGTTAGTTGTATATTCCGTAAAAGAAATTATAACCGGATTAATTATGGGTTATATACTGAATTTTGTTTTCTGGGGGATTTCATTTGCCGGGCATTTGATTGGATTTGATATGGGTCTTATGTTTGCAGAAGTTTTAAATCCCTTTGAAGAAATGCAGAATAATGTTGTAGGAGAAATTCTTTTCTTTGCATCGGTTATGCTTTTTCTACTTATCAATGGTCATCATTATATTATAACTGGTCTGGTCGCTTCATTTACTGCTATTCCGCTTGCAAAGTATACAATTAATGAACCAGTCTATCAATTGATAATAAAATATTCATTAACTGTATTTACAATAGCAATAAAAATTGCTTCTCCTATACTTGTAGCTTTTTTTCTTGTTCATCTTGCAGAAGGAATTATTGCAAGGGTTATTCCCAACATTCAGATATTTTTTGTTTCTCAACCATTAAAGATTGGATTGGGACTTACAATGTTAATTACACTGGTCCCGTTTTATATTTATGCAATTAAAAGTCTTCTCTACGGGTATGAAAATCAACTACTTGAATTGATCAAAGGAATGAGTGTGTAATGGCAGAGTTTGATGGACAGGAAAAAACCGAAGATCCTACCTCTAAGAAATTAACCGATGCCCGTAATAAAGGTCAGGTTGCAAAAAGCGTAGAGATAAATTCTCTTGCAGTGTTCGGATTTGGATTACTGTTAATATTTCTAACTAAAAATTATACCGGTAAATTGCTCGGTCAATTCACAAAAGAAATTTTTTCTTCACTTAATACACTCGAAATGTCTAAAGCGGTTATTCAGACTTATGCTATAAAGTGGGCGCTGTTCTTCTTTGCATTTATGATTCCAATAATCGGCGGAATAGTTGTAATTGCATTGGTTAGCAACATTGCACAAATTGGTTTTAAGTTTACTCCAAAAGCGTTTAAGTTAGATTTATCCCGCTTCAATCCATTTAGCGGAATTAAAAGAATATTTTTCTCTTCTCGTTCCTACGTTGAGCTATTAAAATCCGTTCTAAAACTTGTTGTTATAAGCGTATTCACATATTTTATTATAAAAAAGTTAATTGATGATACGACATATCTGATCGATTTGAGTATTGAAGATACAGTTCAGTTTATGTTCGATTCCGCGTTTACACTCGTCTGGAAAATAGTACTATTCTTTGCCGTTATCGCATCCATCGATTTTCTTTTCCAGAAGTACAAATTCAAAAAACAGATGATGATGACAAAGACGGAAGTAAAAGAGGAATATAAACAGCTCGAGGGCGATCCACAGATTAAATCCCGTATCCGTAAACAAATGCTTCTTTCTGCACGAAGCAGAATGATGAAAGAGATTCCAACTGCAGATGTTGTTATAACCAACCCGACTCACGTAGCCGTTGCATTAAAATATGATATGCAGAAAGACGCTGCACCAAAAGTTGTTGCTAAAGGATTGGATGATCTTGCACAACGCATTAAAAAAATTGCCGCTGAAAATAATGTTCCTCTGCACGAAGATGTTGAATTGGCAAGAGCATTATATAAAGCTTGCGATGTTGGCGATTTTATACCGGCTAAAATGTTTAAAGCAGTTGCACAGATACTTGCTTACCTGTTCCAGTTAAAGAAAATTAAAAAGAAGAGTATAATCTAATATGAAAATGGTTGGAAGGAATAGCGACATTGTTTTAGCATTAGGACTTATACTTATGTTAGGTCTTATGTTAATTCCTTTACCGGCAAGTCTGCTCGATTTCCTTCTATCTATCAACATAACTCTGGCAGTTCTTATTCTAATTGTATCTTTATACATTCAATCGCCTCTTGATATTTCCGTATTCCCCGGATTATTGCTCGTAACAACATTATTCCGTTTGGGATTGAATATCAGTTCTACGAGATTAATTCTGATTGACGGTTATGCCGGAAAAGTAATCGAATCATTTGGAACATTCGTTGTTAGCGGTGATTATATTGTTGGTTTTATAGTATTTATAATATTACTGGTAATTCAATTCATAGTAATAATTAAAGGTTCGGGAAGAATTTCTGAGGTAGCAGCCCGTTTTACTCTTGATGCAATGCCCGGAAAACAAATGGCAATTGATGCCGATCTTAATACCGGTTTAATATCAGAATCAGATGCACGTAAACGCCGTGATCTAATTTCCCGCGAAGCTGAATTCTATGGCGCAATGGACGGTGCAAGCAAGTTTGTTAAAGGAGATGCTATCGCCGGACTGATTATTAACGGAATAAATATTATCGGCGGGTTTATTATCGGTGTTGCTCAGCGAGGTATGGATTTCTCAGAAGCAGTTCAGACTTATACAATACTTACAATAGGTGATGGTTTAGTTTCTCAGATTCCAGCGTTAATTATTGCAACAGCAGCTGGACTTGTAGTTACAAGAAGTGCATCCGGTTCTGCATTAGATTTCCAAATAAAGACTCAGTTGTTCTCAAACCCGCGTGTTCTTGGAACAGTATCCGGTGCAATATTTATGTTTGCATTTATACCGGGAATGCCAACAGTTCCATTTATGGTTTTAGCCGGTGTATTGGGAGCAGCCTCTTTCGCGGTTAAGAAAAATAAGGTTATTGAAACTCCTGTTGCCCAGGGAGAACAGAAAATTGTGTCATCGGAACAAACAGAAGAAAAAGTTGAACAGTATCTTCAGGTTGATCCTATTGAAATAGAAATAGGTTATGGACTGGTAAGTCTGGTTGATGAACAACAGGGAGGAAACCTGTTTCAAAAAATTTCATCAACTAGAAAGATGGTTGCCCTCGAATATGGAGTGTTAATTCCGCCGGTACGTGTTAGAGATAATTTACAACTCTCCCCAAATGAATACATAATTAAAATAAAAGGAAATATTGCAAGCGGATTTGAGATTTATCCGGACAGATATCTTGCAATGAATCCCGGTGGAGTTGAAGAAAAGGTAACAGGAATTCCAACTACCGATCCAGCATTCGGAATGAATAGCTACTGGATTATTTACGAGGATAAAGAGAAAGCCGAAATGCTTGGATACACAGTTGTAGATTGTATATCTGTTCTGGCAACACATCTACAGGAGACATTGAAAAAGAATTTTGATAAAATTTTATCGCGCCAGGAAGTTAAACAACTGCTCGAAAATATTAAGAAAGAATATCCAGCTGTAGTTGAAGATGTCAACCCGGATGTTCTTAATCTTGGAATGATTCAGAAAGTTCTTCAAAATCTGCTTAAAGAAAATATTCCTATAAAAGATTTTGTAAGAATATTGGAAGCATTAATTGATTATTCCAAAACAACAAAAAATATTGATGTGCTTACAGAATACGTAAGACATACAATTGGTGATACTATAGCTAATATCTACCGCGATACAAACGGTATTATTCATGCTGTAACATTAAGCGAGAATCTGGAATCCCTTGTAACAAACTCACTTCAATCACAAAAAGATAGTGTTGTTACACTTGGATTAAGCACAAAAGTATTAAGAGAACTAAACACAAGTATCCAGATGGCACTGGAAAAATTTAACACACTCGGTTATCCGCCGGTACTAATTACTTCTGCTGCTATTAGGCCTTATATTTATCGTTTAATAAACTCAAGTTTTCCGGAGCTTGCATTATTATCGTTCAGTGAATTACCGGCAAATGTAGAAATTGAATTCTTAGGTAAGTTAGAGGTTGAAAATGCAGATTAAAAAATTTCTGGCTCCAACGCTAAAAGAAGCTACAGAACAAATGAAAGCTGAACTTGGCAGTGAAGCAATTATTCTTGGAACACGGGTCCTAGAAGATGATAGAAGATTCAATGTTAAGAAGATGTTCGAAATAACAGCCGGACTGGATAAAAAACAAAGTAGCAAAAACATTGAAACAGTTCATAATGATAAATCACAGGTAAAAAATGACCTTCAGCATGAACTCGAAAAACTTCAGAAAAAAATTTTTCAGGAAAAAGATTTAATTAAAAAGGAAAACGATAAAAAGTTAATTGTAGAAAGTAAACCCACTATTGATAAAGAACAAGAAATTAAAGAACTAACTGATGTCTTATTACATCACGAAGTACAAAAGAATATAGTTAAAGAATTGATTGGTCAGCTTGAAAACTACGATGGAATGGTAGATGTATCCAAGCTGGAAAGCTATTTGATTTCCGGAATGGCGTCGCTTATTCCAACAAAAGAATTTAACGTTAAGAAAAACAAGCTAACTAAAGTTGCTCTTGTAGGTCCCACCGGTGTAGGTAAAACAACATGTATTGCAAAGCTTGCAATTATTTCAAAGATAATTCACAAGCTGAATGTTGGACTAATTTCAATAGATACTTATCGGCTTGGTGCAATAGATCAATTAAGAATTTTTTCGGAAATAAGTGATATAGATATGGCTGTGGCATATGAGCCGGGCGATATGTCTAAACTGATTAAAAAATTTAAGGATAAGGACTTAATATTTATTGATACAATTGGAAGAAGTCAGAGAAACGCTGAAAACTTATCCGACATAAAAGCATATCTTGATGCTGCACAGGCGGACGACACTGTACTTGTAACAAGTGCAACTACATCAACAAGAACATTAATAGATATTTCCCAGAAATTCAGTCCGCTTAATTATAGTTCTGTTATTTTCACAAAAGTTGATGAAGCAGTATCCTACGGCAACATTCTCAATTTTGTCTATAATAGTAATGTCCCGGTTATGTTTTTAACAAATGGCCAGGTAATACCCGATGATATTATTTCTGTAAATTCAGAATTACTGGCCAAATTAATTTTTTCGGGGAAACTGTATTAATGAACGATCAAGTTGCAAGACTGATTGAATTAAGAAAGCTTGAAGAGAGAACCCGGTTAAATCCTCTCTCCAAAATAATTTCTGTTGCTTCCGGAAAAGGTGGAACAGGAAAAAGCTTTTTTGCATTGAACCTTACTTACCAGTTATCAAGGTTAGGTAAAAATGTTTTACTTGTAGATCTGGATTGTAATTTTCCCAATATCCATTTATTCCTGAATCATGCTGCTGAAAATACTCTTACAGATTTCTTTACACAGAGAAAAGTGTTACGTGAAATTATTTACCGGTATTCTGAAAACATGAATATAATTTTTGGTGATTCCGGTCCTGCAGATTATCCAAAATTAACTCGTGAATCAATTGATTATTTCTTCATTCAATTAAATAAAATTGCGCCTCAATACGATTATATAATTCTGGATAGTTCTGCCGGTGCAGACGATTTTACAATCAGGCAATTAAGTAAGTCCGATTATAATATTGTAATTGCAACACCCGAACCAACATCTGTTATGGATGCGTATGTTCTGCTTAAATTTATTTTTGAGAATACCGAAGTAACAAAAAATTATGTTGTCTTTAACAAGTCCGAAAGTAAGGACGATAGCGATTCAGCATTTCAAAATCTTTCAACAGCATTAAGACACTTTCTAAAATCCGAAGTCAGTCTTCTCGGTGTAATCGGTTACGATCGAATAGTTTACAAGTCGATAATGGAACAGGTTATAATGATGAAAACGTATCCGAATTCTAAATCCGCTTTAGAAATTAATGAGCTCGCAATACGTTTTCTAAAAATCACCCAAGTGGCTAATAATAACCAATCATTGCGTCTAACCCGCTTTTAATTCTTCGAATTCAGTCTAAAAATCCACCTTTTTTTCAAATTCATCTGGTTTCCCTCTGGTATAGTGTTTGAATCTATAGCCATAAAAAAAGGAGAATAGATGAACAAAATAATATTACAAGCCGGTTTACTGGTCTTCTTTTTCTCTGTTATCTATTTCGCTCAAAAGGGAGTGGCAATAGAATCTGTTCTACTAAACTCATTTGTCATTTTTATAATGCTTACCGTACTACTCAGTTTAATTGCAATAGGATTAATAAAATCAATTAATAAAAACTCATTTGAAAAAATAAACAGATATACAAACGACTTAGCGGGAACCAACGAAAATGAATAACGACAATATTTGGGCAAACTTCAAACACAATCCTACCAGTGATCTTAAAAAACAGATCATTATGAATTATGTTAATCTTGTTCATTATGTAATCCACAAATCAAATTTCATTCAAAACGAATTATTCGATCGCCGCGATTATTTCCAGTTCGGTATAGAAGGATTAAGCGAAGCAATCGATCGATTTGATCCGGATTACGGAACAAAGTTCGAAACTTATGCTATCCAGAGAATTCGCGGAAAAATTTACGACGAACTGAGAAAATACAGTCCGAAATACGAAACAGTATGCGATTCCGAAGGTGTTGCCGTAAACACAACTTCTTCAGTATCACTCAATAGTTCTGTTGTAGAAGATGAAGGAATGCAGCTTTATGAAAT
Organism: Ignavibacteria bacterium; assembly: GCA_037446915.1. Lineage (GTDB taxonomy): Bacteria > Bacteroidota > Ignavibacteria > Ignavibacteriales > Melioribacteraceae > DSXH01. The sequence continues at coordinate 36,999 of JBBIHP010000004.1, read as the reverse complement.
GGTATCAGGAGGTTATGATGAACCTGATGATCTACTCGAAAAAAATGAACTGAAAGAAAAGTTGGTTGAATTAATTAAAGTATTAAATGAGCGCGATAGAAACATTCTTTCTCTCTACTATTACGAAGAATTAAATTACCAGGAAATTGCAAAGCTTCTTAATATCACGGTATCAAGAGTATCTCAACTTCATTCCAAAATAATTAAATCTCTAAAACAAAAGCTGGTTCTATACAATGCTTGATACTAACTTGGCCGATATTAAAAAGAAAATCAGAAAGCAATTATCTGCTGTTGGAAATCTTCCTTCTATTCCACACATCATAACAGAAGTTTCCCAGATGCTGGATGATGAAAACACAAGCGCTTCGGATTTATGCAAAGTAATTTCTCAGGATCAATCAATTGCAACAAAAATTCTTTCTGTTGCCAATTCACCCATGTATGGAATCCCGCGAAGAGTTGCAACAATTGATTTTGCAATTGTTATTATTGGCTTGGAGCATATAAGAAGTCTCTTGTTAGCATTATCGATGATGGAAATGTTTAAGGCAAAAAACTCTGCAGAATGGAATCATAATGACTATTGGAAGCATTCGCTTATGGTAGGAACTACAGCAAAGAAAATTGCAGACGATCTCCGTTATCCAAAATCTGGCGAAGTATTTACTGCCGGTCTTTTGCATGATCTCGGGTTACTTGTACTTCATAAATATATGCCAAGGGATTTTAAGAATATACTTGATTTAGTAAAAAAGGATAACGTTCCATATTTGCAAGCAGAGAAAATGGTGCTCGGTTTTACACACGAGGATATTGCTGAATATCTATTTGAAAAATGGAATTTTCCGTCGTTTATAAATGATGCTGTATTATATCATCACAGTCCGTCTTTGTCGCAAAACAATCCGGTTCTTGCTTCACTAATTCATCTGGTTGATTACGTAACCCAAAAATATGAAGTTGGTTCCTTTGTATGGGATACTAATTATCAATTTGATGAAAACATTATTGATATCCTCGGATTTGGAAGCATGGATAACCTGGAAAATTTTCTTAAGAGTTATGAAGGTTTATTTAAAACACATTTTGAATCACTAAACTAGAAAGAGCTATGTACATAATGTCATTCGATCAGACCCAGAAAAGAGAGAGAACCGAACTAATAATGAAAAGAGTTACAAATCTCTCGCCGGCACCAAGAATTCTTACCGAGGTGCTTGATTTGTTAAAAGATATCAATACAAGTCCGCAGACACTTGCTAAAGCGATATCGAAAGACCAGAGTTTGGTAGTCAAAATACTTACAATATCCAACTCACCGTTTTATGGACTTTCGAGAAGAGTTGCATCAATTGAGTATGCTATAATGATTTTAGGATTTAACGAAATAAGAAACATTGTAACAGCACTCTCATTGATGGAATCTTTGAAAAACAAGAGCGACCAGTATTTGAACCAGAAAGATTTCTGGATTCATGCTTACATTACTGCAACAATCAGCAAGAAAATTGCTGACGATTTAGGAATGCGTTTAAGCGGCGATGCATTTATTGGAGGATTACTACACGACCTCGGAATTTCAGTTATTCACCGTTATTTACATTCCGATTTTGTTTCGATCTGCGAATCAGTTAAGACCGGAATGAAATATTATGACGCTGAAGTTAATGCTATTGGTATGGATCATCAGGAAGTTGGTTATTTATTACTTAAGAACTGGAATTTCCCTGATCAATTCTGCGAACTTGTAAAATATCATCACAGACCTCATTTAAGCAATAATACAAAAGCAATTGGATCGATAGTTCACTTTGCTGATTATATGACCCAGAGACTGAAACTCGGTTTCTTTAGCTGGGATAATGATATGGAATTAGATCATGAGGTTGCGACTACTCTTCAATTCAAAGATCAGGAAGGCGTAGATAAATTTATAGAACTTTACCGTCAACCACTTGAACAACAATTAGAATCAGTGAGGAACTTAGCTTGAGATTACTAAAAGAAAATACTGTAAAGTATCAATCGTTTACTAATTCAGTTCAGTATTTTACCAAAAGTCCCGGAACGGCCGGGGACTTAAAGCTGATTAGTTTTGAAACACACAATAACAGGATTAATCAGTTTGAGAAGTATAACCTGTTTGTGCAGAATCTTCTAAGCTTTAATAAAATTGTAAGCGATTCCCAAAACATTTCTGAATTACACTTTCAACTCTCCAATTTTATTAAAAAAATAGTTGTTGCAAGAGAAGTTGACTTGTTTTTGTATGATGAATCCCAAACAAATTTATTTGCAATCAATCCCGAAGTTTCAGTCGCACAGAACAGTCTTGTTAATAAAGCACAGAAAGATGGAGTTCTCGATTGGCTGTTCGAAACAAAAAAACCAACATTAATTCCGGAACTTACTTCTTACACTGGAAACGGTGTAAAACTTTCGCAGACACTTTTTCCTGTATTCTATAACAATGCAAAGGTTGGAGTTCTTTCTTTATTGGGTCCAGCCAACAAAATTTCCGAAGATACAATTGAAAATAAATCGATTCAGATACTAATAGGAATAGTAATCCCCAAAATTTTATCGATCAAACAAAAAGCAGAGATCAACAAACTTCTTGGAGAAGTACAGCTTTATCAATCTAAAATGAAAAACGAACTTAAGCTTTATGCAGCCGGTGAGTATGCTGAAGGAATACTTCAAAACATTTTGAATTCTCTTCAAATGATAATTAGCAGTGTAGATTTTCTTGCAAGCGAATACAAAGATCTTGATGCTGAAATTATCGATAAGATTAAGGACCGGATTTTACATATCAGGGAGCTATCGCAGCGTTTAACCAAGTTTGATGAAGTAAACAATCAAACTGACAATCATATTGTGCCTTGCGAACTGAACACTGTAATTAATGAAACATACGAACTAGTTAAATCGACTTTTTCGAATTTACAAATTGAATGTGAACTTGATCTTGAAGCTGATCTGCCTTCGGTTGTTAGTAATCAGAAACACTTGAAACAGGTTGCAACAAATATCTTTTCGTTAATTAAAAGGAAAGCAAAAAAGGGAAGCGGTCTGCTTATTCAAACCCGTTCGGTTAATGATGTTACTATTCTTTCGTTCTTTTTAACCGATTACTGGCCGGAAATTAATTCGAATTCCGATCCGATGGTTAATCTAACTGTTAGAATAGTTAAGGAAGTAATGAAAAAAAATGAAGGTGTTGCCGATTTTGAATCTTTACCATTGAAAGGAACTACAATTCATCTTTTATTCCCCTTAAAAAGGAAGTAATTGATATGAAAAGATTTTTGATAATTTTATTAATGTTTACTTCATGCAGAATTTATGCTCAGGTTAATATTGATAGTGTCTTGAGTAAGTTAAGTTACTTTCCACAGGACACTATTAAAATTAGCGACCTTGTTTTAAAGCAAATTGAAGAAGCAAGACTTAAAGCAGAAAGCTCTGAAATATTTGTAGAAGAAAAAGTAGTTGAGGATTCAAATAAAGTGAATATTGAAAGAGCTGCAATTTCAATTCCTGTTTCGAATATCAGTAAAGAGCAAACCAACGGGTTATTCGAAATGTTCGGTTCACTCTCAACCAATGTAAAAATATTTCTCTCTATTTCCGTTGTTATTTTAATTCTTGTTGGTTTTAGAAGAATACTCATGAGAATTAGGAAGAATGCGGGTAATGGTTTAAAAAAGAAAATTGCAATGATACGTGAAGAGAATGTAATTGTTAAGAAAGATAGAAAGTTAAGCAAAACCCGTAAGGCATTAAGAAAACTAAAATTTATTGAAAATATTTCTGGTAATAGAATAGAACTGATGGCAAGAGAACTCTCTATTGCCAAAGGGGAAATATTATTGGCTTCAAAAATTAAAAAGTTTGAGTACGGTAAATAAATAGGAGTTGAAATGATTAAAGGTATTTACACCGTTGCAAGAAGTCTGGAACAACACACAAAAAATATTGATGCTATTGCTAATAACCTTGCAAATATTAATACAACTGGATATAAAAGAGAAGTCCCATTTTCAGAATACATAGATGAATTTGGTAATAGCCAGATAAAGAAAATTACCAGTCAGATTCAGGGCGAAACAGTGCTTACTTCAAATCCTCTTGATCTGGCTATTTATGGTAACGGATTTTTTGCAGTTAAAGATGAAAACGGAAATATAGAATTAACAAGGGATGGAAGATTCAAATTATCAACGGATGGTTTTCTTGCAGATGCAAATGGTAAAAAGGTTTTAGGTAAAAACGGTTTTATTAATATGGATGAAACAATGCTTCAAAAAGATTCCAATATAGAAATTAATAACCTTGGCGAAATTAAAATAGGTAATGAATTAATAGATACATTATTAATTCTGCAAGTTGATTCTCCGGAAGATCTTAAAAGAAGCAGCGGTTCATCTTTTGTTATACAGGATGATAATTATACCGAAGCAAACGAAATTGATTATAAAATTTCTCAAGGATACCTTGAGCAGTCTAACACTAATCCAATTTTAGAGATGGAATCGATGATACAGATTAACAAAGGATACGAAACCAGCCAGAAAGTAATTGCAGCATTGGATCAATCCTTAGATATGGCAAATCAAATTGGAAAAATTTAAAGATGAGGTAATTTATGCCAACAAGAGCACTTAGAACAGCAGCATCGGGTATGTATGCCCAGCAGATTAATATCGAAGTAATTTCGAATAACATTGCTAATATCAGCACAACAGGATTCAAAAAGAATAAAGCTGAATTCCAGGATCTGATGTATCAGGAAGTAAATGTTAACCCATTATCTTCCTCAACTCCCGGAGTTATGGAAAATTCTACAAATAAAATTCAGGTTGGTAATGGTGTTAAGCCAGCATCGGCTCAAAAGATTTTTAGACAGGGCGATATAACCCCTACAAATAATCCGTTCGATTTCGCTATTCAAGGCGAAGGATTTTTCCAGGTTAAAAAAAGTGATGGAACATTTGCTTATACAAGAGATGGTTCATTCAAAGTAAATGCTGAAGGAAAACTTGTTACTGCAAGCGGTTACATTCTTGAACCAGATTTCACACTTAACTCGGACGTAGTTGGAATTTCTGTTGGTAAGGATGGATCTGTTGAAGCAATTCAAAATGACCAGAGCACTATTTCATTAGGAACAATAGAATTAGCAAGATTTATGAATAACGGCGGATTAATTTCGATCGGAGATAATTTATACGTTGAATCACCATCGTCAGGTCAGCCAATACTTAGTACACCAGGCAGTCAGGGTTTCGGAGAAATTAGCCAGGGTTACCTCGAATCATCCAACGTTGATATTGTGGAGGAAATGATTTCGATGATAGCAGCACAGCGCGCATATGAAATTAATTCCAAAACCGTTAAAACAGTTGAGGAAATGATGACCATGGCAAATAATCTTAAAAGAGGTTAATTAAAGTGATTGCCGCGTTAATTATAATATTGAATTTGTTTACAGGTAATTCAGGGTTCGAAACGGAATTACAAAAGTACGTTTTGAAATATTATTCTTCATACGAAAAGATCGAATTCCAGATTACAGACAATTTAAGTGCTGTATCTAAAATTGTAATAGATGATGAAAGAGAACCGCGGTTAAATAATAATACATTATTAGTCCCCGTTAAGTTGATATCACGAAACAAAAGTGAAAGCAAATCCTTTATTACGCTAAAGGTAAAACTTTATAAAACGGTTTTAGTTGCAAATCAGGATATTCAAAAGGGTGAGCTGATTTCTAATGATCAATTCAAAAAGGAATTAAAAGAAGTATCACAGTTAAACGGAACACTTTTTAGCGAAGATGATTTCCCGGTTGCAACAAAAAGTAAAGTAAAAATTAAAGAAGGAAATATTCTGTTAAATGAAATGATCGAAAAAAATCCTGATGTATTGCCAAACGAAAGATTGATATTACATGCCGGTAGAAACGGTGTCGATATTACAACTGAAGTTGTATCGCGCGAGAAAGGAAATATCGGCGACATAATTCGTGTTGTAGCCGAGCAGAAAAAAATATTTTCTGCCAAAATAATTGATAAGTATAACGTTCTATTAATCGAGTAATACCATGAAAAAACAATTGATAATATTATTTGTTCTTGCTGTCTCTGTAATTAATTCACAGGATATGAGGAGGAATGCTGCATTCTCATTATTCTCCGATAATAAGGCAAATCAAAGAGGAGATGCCGTTACAATAATTGTAATGGAATCTTCCCAGGCAACAAACAATGCCGAAACATCTGCCGGTAGAAGCAGCGATTTATCGTTCGGACTTTCAGGCGGGGTTGATAAATCAGCTCTACCAAAAGTTGATGTAAATATGGGTAGCGGAAATTCTTTCAGTGGTTCGGGATCTACCAAAGCAACGGGAGTTGTGAGAACTAAAATAAGCGCAACTGTGGACTCGGTTCTTGCTAACGGAAACCTCCTTATTAAAGGGAGCAGAAGAATAGTTATAAATGGTGAAGAACAGTTGGTTTTTATAAAAGGTATTGTCCGTCCAAGTGATATCGGTGCAGATAATTCGGTTCTATCTTATAACATTTCTGATGCGGAGATTACATTTGAAGGAAGCGGAATAATTGACGATTCCCAAAAACCGGGATGGTTAACAAAATTTTTCCACTGGATTTTTTAGGTAATAAAATGAAAAACAAAATTATAATTGCAGCACTACTATCAATCCTTTTATTTGATGCTTCTAAAGCTCAGAGAATAAAAGATGTTGCTTATATAAACGGTTCCGGCTCAGAACAGATAATCGGTTATGGACTGGTTGTTGGATTGGCTTCTACAGGTGATAGTTATAGATCATCATTTACAGTTCAATCTATCGCAAGCATGCTTAAACGATTTGGTGTTACTGTTCCTCAAACTGATTTGAAGACAAGGAATGTTGCCGCAGTAATTGTAACAGCAACATTAAACACCAGCTTAAAAAGCGGTGCAGAGTTTGATGTTGTTGTTTCATCGATGGGAGATGCAACAAGTTTACAGGGCGGAACATTGTTAATGACTCCTCTTTCCGGTATTAATGGAAGGGTTTACGGTTTTGCTCAGGGTCCAATTTCTGTCGGCGGCTACGATATTAATACACCCACCGGAAACCGTACATCAAAGAATCATACTCTTGCCGGCAGAATTCCACGAGGCGGCTCGTTAAAAGAATCGATTAATATAGAACTGAATTCATTTGAAGAAATTGCTGTATTTCTTAAAGACCCCGATCTAACAACTTCTAATAATATAATGCTTGCAATCAATTCAAAGTTTGGTGAAAATTCTGCCAGAGCAATTGACGCCGCAGAAATTCTAATTGTTGTTCCAACCGATAGGCAGAATAATATAGTTGCTTTTCTTGCTGAATTAGAAAATCTTGAAATTCAGGTTGATAAAATTGCAAAAGTTGTTCTTAACGAAAGAACAGGTACTATTGTTGCCGGAAGTAATGTAAAAATATTACCGGTAAGCATAACACATGGCAGCTTAAATATTCAGATCCGTTCTTATCCAACTATTTCGCAACCAAATGCTTTTGGAAGAGGCAATACGGTATTATTCAATAATCTTGTTCCTTCGGTTTATCAGGATTCAACAAATACAGTTGCAATTCAAGGAGCAACAAATGTTCAGGAAGTTGCATCGGCTCTTAATTCATTAAAAGTTTCTCCGCGGGATATTATTTCAATTTTCCAGGCACTTAAAGAAGCCGGAGCTTTAGTTGCAGAATTAGTAATAATGTAATATGAAAGAGATAACATTAAAAACCGGAAATTCTGAAAAACATCTTTCGCAGATGACTGAAATTAAGTCGCGGTATGATGATAAACAAAAAGCTAAGATTGCTAAGGCGGCAAACGAGTTCGAGAGTATGCTTACTGCAATGATGCTTCGTTCTATGACAAAAACTACCGGTGGAATGCTTGGTGAAGAAGGTTACGGAAATGATATGTTTGATACAATTTTTGAACAACAGATTGCAACACAAATTTCCAAGAGTAAAAATCTCGGTATTGCAGAGGCGATTTACAAAAAAGTTACCGGCGAGGAGATGAGTAATTCAATTAAAAGTTCTGATTCTAAACCGGTAAATATTAAAATCGATAGTGTTAATTCGTCTTCAAAAGTTAAACCAACTAATGAAGCATTAAAGAGACTTAATAGATACGACGACCTAATTGAAAAAGCATCAAAAGAATTTGGTCTCGATAAAAATGTAATTAAATCTGTAATAATGACTGAATCGGCTGCGAACCACAAAGCGGTTTCGTCTGCAAAAGCAAAGGGTTTGATGCAATTAATTGATTCTACTGCATCCGATATGGGTGTTAGAAACGTTTTTGATCCCAAACAAAATATCTACGGCGGTACTAAATATTTATCCAAAATGCTTCGACAATATAATGGGGATTTGAAACTTGCCCTGGCAGCTTATAATGCCGGGCCCCAGAATGTAGAAAAATTTAACGGAGTACCGCCGTTTGATGAAACTAAGAACTATATAGCTAAGGTTCTCGGTTATTTGAATCATTTTAGAGAGAGTGACATATGAATGTAAAGGAATTAATTCAATCTATTTCCGATCAGGGAAAAAACTTTGACATGCTGATAAATGCACTTATTCAAAAAAAAGAAGCAATTGTTGCAGATAACTATAACATGCTTGAAGATGCTATAAAAAATGAACAGAAAATTTTAAGCAATATTGATGATGAAGAGAGACGAAGAAAAGAATTAATTCGTGAATTTGCAAATAACAATTCTATTACACTAAAGGATTTCTCATTCGATGAATTATATAATTCTAAAAAAAATCTTTTTGGAAATGATATAAATAAAATTGAAAAAATTCGTTCAGAGGTTAAAGAGAAAGCTTTGAGAATTGCGCACTTAAATTCACAGTTATCAGTACTTGTTGAAGTATCGAGAAATATAATAAAAGAAAGAATGATCTCAATACTTGGAAACGGTAAACGCAAATTAGTTAATAAGCGGGTGTAAAATGGGTATTGGAAGATTATTAGACATATCAGTAAGATCGATGGCGGCATATCAACGTGCAATGGATGTTACTTCACAAAATATTTCGAATGCTGGTAACCCGGAATATACAAGGCAGAAAACTATTTTTGCTACAGAGGAAACTCAAGCCGGAATTGGAATGGGTGTGAAAATTCAGGATGTTTTGAGAATCAAAAACAACCTACTCGATAATCAGATTCGAAAGTACCAATCTTCTTTATCCGATGCGGAAAAAAGATCGGAATTGTTACAACAGATTGAATCTGTAATTGCCGAACCATCTGATATCGGAATTAGTTCATATATGAATGAATTCTTCAATTCGTGGTCTCAATTAGCAACTAATCCTAATTCTACACAACTTAGAACCCAGGTAATTCAAAAAGCACAAAGATTAAGCGAACGGTTTGCAGAAATTTTTGAAGGATTTTCAAGTGTTCAGTCTGTTCTACAAAAAGAAGCGGTTGCTAAAACAAATCAATTGAATGAATACCTTAAAGAGATCTCGGAGATGAATCACAGAATCTATGAGTCCGAAGCCAGAGGAATTAAAGCCAGCGAACTTAAAGATAAACGGGATTCATTAATTGATAAGGTCAGCGAGCTTGCAAATATTACAGTAAACTATAATGAATTTGGAGCTGCAATTATTAATGTCGGAGGTGTTCAGGGAGCTGATCAGAATGGATATACAGAATTTGAAGTCTCGTTCATTAATAATAAAATGAGAATTACTTCCAAGAATGATAAGAATGCAATTGCACTTCTTAACAGCGGAGAATTATTCACTGCATCAGATCTCTATTCTAACAGAATTCCTGAATACAGGACTAACCTGGAAAATCTTGCTACTGCATTTATAAATAAAGTAAATGAATTTCATATGCAAGGTTTTACTTTGGTTCAGAATGGATCTTCTGTTACAGGAATTCCGTTCTTCGGCAGTCTTGATATCAAAGGAAATGTTATTAATGCATTTGTAAACGGACAACTAAAAATAAACGAAAACATTCTTAACAACCCGAAGAATATTGCTGTATCAAGTTCAGCAAATAACGATGGTAATGGTTCTATTGCTAATCTAATATCATCATTGAGCGATTTAAAACTTGGAGAACTTGGTGATCAATCGTTACTTGAAAGCTATACAGGGTTCTTAAATACTTTTGGAGTTGACAAAGTTGTAAGTGATAACAAAATTGAATCGAACAGTCTGGTTATTCAGCAGCTTAAAAATCAAAAATCTTCTTACTCGGGTGTATCAATAGATGAAGAGATGACAAATGTTATAAAATTTCAGAGATCGTATGAAGCAGCCGCAAAGCTAATTAAAGTTGTTAACGATATGATGGAAACAATTATTCAACTGGTGTAATTATGAGAATAACAGAAAACTTATTATCGGAACGCTATCTCTACAATCAGAACAGGATTAATGAGAAAAAGCTGAAAATGCAAAGTCAGATTACCAACAATACCAAGCTGGAAAAACTTACTGATAATGTTGGCGATTCCCTAGAAGCAATTAAACTGGATTCTACAATTCGTAAAATCGAAACATTCCAGAAGAATATTATATATGCCAAAGATTATTTGAGTATTGCTACGGATTCAATTGAAAATATAGCAGATGAAACTCAAAAAATTATCAGTCAAATAATGAAGGCAGATAATGCTCTTAATAGTTCTAACCTTGCATCGGTAACTCAATCTATTAAATTATCGCTAAGAGCAATTGTTGATAGCTTGAACGAAAAAAGAAATGATATGTATCTCTTTGGAGGAACAGATTTTAGTGATACTCCATGGTCAATCGATTCTAATGGAAGAGCGTTTAGAAATTCTACAAATGTCACCGGCGAAATAAAAGTTCAGATTACACAGAATATAAAAGACACAATAAATATTACCGGTAATAAAATTGAAGAAACGGATCTCATAAATACATTAAATGATATTCTCGATTCGCTGGAAGCAAATTCAGTTCCGGACGGTACACTTAAACAGAGATTGAATAATGCTTACAATTCAATTGTTAACCTTCAGTCTATTAACGGCGAGAAATTAATTCGATTGGATGACATTAGTGCATTGCTCGAAAAACAACTCTTAAATACACAGGAATTGTTATCGAAGAAACAGGATATTGATCCGGCAAAACTTATTGTCGATTTGCAATATCAGGATTACGTTTTGCAATTATCGTATAAATTGGCTGCAACTATTTTACCAAAATCACTTTTAGATTATCTATGATTCGTAAGTCGGGAACATTAGTAGGTCTTGCATTAGGAGTATTCTCAATATTCGGAGCTTTCTTTTTAGAAGGTGGTTCGGTTAAAGCTCTTTTCATTATGTCGTCCCTTATAATTGTATTTGGCGGAACGTTTGCTGCTATAATAATTGGTTTCGGATTGGATAAATTCAAAGATCTTTTTATGTTGATAAGGATGGCTTATTTCCCACGGCAGTTTGATATGGCAAGAGTTGTTGATGTCTTTATTGAACTTGCAATTAAATCGAGGAATGAAGGTTTGCTATCAATTGAAAAGGATCTCAATAAGTTCGGTCATTATTTTCCTAAAAAAATGGTTAAGTATGTAATGGATGGAACGGACCCGGATTCTATTTACAATCTTGCTCAAATGGAAATGAAAGCTATGCAGGAACGTCACTACTCAAACATTTTCATTTTTACAAAAATGGGTGGTTACGCACCTACAATGGGAATAATAGGAACTGTTATGGGTTTAATAATGACTTTAGCAAATGCCGGAGCTGATCCGAATTCGTTAATAAAAAATATTGCTACTGCATTTATTGCAACACTGTGGGGAGTTTTTAGTGCTAATATTATCTGGTTGCCTATTGGAGATAGGTTAAAAAAATGTCATTTAGAGGAAAAGAATTTAATGGAAATTTCTTTGGAGGGAGTTCTAACACTTCAGAGCGGCGAGATTCCATCGGTAATGAAAGCCCGTTTGTTAGGAATGCTTCCACAAAAGGTTCAGTTAAGAAAACTAAACCCGTAGATTCCGAAGAAACTCAATTTAATGAGGATAACGAGAAGGATAGGTATTTAATTACCTATGCCGATTTAATAACTCTATTACTGGGGCTTTTTATTATTTTATATGCTATGTCTAACATCGATGTAAATAAATATAAAGGAGTAGTTAACGCGCTTGGAAGTATTTTTGGAAGTGAATCTGCCGGTAATCCTATAAGTACTACCAATACAATAATTCCAAAACCAAGCGATAGACTTGCAGAGGATTTGTATCGTCTTGTAGAACAATATAATTATGGTAATTCAATCCGCTTAGAACAGAATGAACGCGGTGTTACAATTCATATTTTAGATGATGTTCTTTTTCCTCCGGGTAGAGCAACATTAAATGAAGCATCTAAAACTGTTCTAAGCAGACTTGCAGAAGTTATAAAAACTTTACCTAATGATATTAGAATAGAGGGGCATACTGATAATGTTCCTATTAACACGCCGCAGTATCCTTCTAACTGGCATCTATCTGTTGATAGAGCTTTAAGTACCGGGTATTATTTAATTCAGGAAGAAGGTATTTCGGCTGATAAAGTTTCCGTAGTCGGTTATGCTGAATACAGACCGATTGCATCCAATGATACTCCTCAAAGGAGGGCATTAAATAGAAGAGTAGATATTGTAATATTAAAAAAGTGAGTAACATGAAAATCAACACACAAAAGTTCGGCGAAATTGAATTCCCCGAAGATCTCGTAATAAGATTCAAGGAAGGTCCATTCGGATTTGAAGACTTGAAAGAATTTCTATTAATTAAACCGGAGGAGAGCGTTTTTTACTGGCTTAATTCTATTGAAAAACCCGAGATTGCTTTTGCTCTATTTGGCCTTAGAGTTATAGACGAAAATTATCCTCAGGTTGAAAATCATGAAGCTTTCGGTATTGTTACACTAAATTCCGATCCACTTAAAGTAACAATTAACATGAGAGCACCGGTTTTAATCGATCAGGACAATAAAACTGCTTACCAAACCATTTTTGACAAAGATAACTATTCCCTTTACTATAATTTATTTGCCGAGTAGAAATATGCTAATATTAACAAGAAAAATAGAAGAAGAAGTAAGAATAGGTACTGACGTTACTATAAAAATCCTGTCGATTTCCGATAATCAAATAAAGATTGGAATTGATGCTCCGTCAAGTATTCAGATTTTTCGGGGTGAAGTCTATGATAAAGTGAAACAGAATACCATCAAAGCTTCGCAATCAATTTCTGATTCTAATGTTGATCTGTCTAAATATAAAATTAAGAAGGTTCAGTAATGTCCGATTACTTTACAGAAAAGGTAACAATTTTAGTAATAGACGATTCCGATATTATAAGAACTTCTTTACGGAATTTCTTAAGTGAATATGATCTGGAAGTAATTACTTGTAACGATGGATTGGAAGGAATTCAAAAAGCGATTGAACACAAACCCAAATTGATCTTTCTGGATTTGATGATGCCGAACCTGGACGGGTTGAGAATGCTTAAAGTAATTCGAATTCTTGATGGACTGAAAAATGTACCTGTAATTGTTATTAGCGGTCATACAGATAAAAACAATGTTATTGCAGCAATGCAATCGGGTGCTGGAAGAGTTTTATCCAAACCATTGAGTAAAGAAGTTTTAATTAAATCAATAAACGAAGTATTAGGTAAAGATTTTCTTCACAATGCAAAGAGGGCTCGCTTCCTTACTGATGTTGAAAAAGAAGAAATTACAAATCAGTTGAAAAAATATTTTTTCAATTCTTTACCTCAAAAAAGAGGAACTATAAAAGAAGCATTGATTTTCCACAATGTCGATCTGTTGCTAACAATTGTCCACGAATTAAAAGGCTCAAGCGGAATGATTGGATTTGGTAAAATCTCCGATCTTTGTAAAGAGATTGAAGAGAAACTAACAAGGATTGATATCGATTGGAAAGATGTTGAAAATCAATGTGAACTACTAAATAATGAATTTGAAGTCCTGGAAATTCTTAATTCCAAATAGGTAAGAGATGTTTGCAATTATTGGGGTTGTAGTTGTTGTAGTTGGAGTCGTAGTTGGATTTACTATGGCTGGTGGAAACCTGCTTCTGTTAATTCAGATTTCAGAGTTTGTTACTATTGGTGGTGCCGCTATTGGTAGTTTGCTTATTTCTTCCCCGGCTTCTTTAATTAAAAAAATATTTTCACAGATTACTCAAATATTTAAAAGCCATAAGAATACGAAAGAAGATTATATCGAAATGCTGAAAGCAATAAATACACTTTTTCTTACGGCTCAGCGCGAAGGTTTGTTAACAATTGAAAAACATATTGAAAAACCCGAAGAAAGTGATATCCTGAACAAGAGTAAAATGTTGATTCATGATGAACTTAAAAAGAATTTCTTCTGCGATACTATGAAAGTAATGCTTGCCGGCTCTGTTCCCCCGCATGATATGGAAAATTTAATGGATACAGAAATTGAAACCTTTGTTGCAGAAAACAGACCTATTTCAGAAACTATTGGAAAAGTTGGAGATGCATTACCCGGTCTGGGAATTGTTGCTGCAGTTCTAGGAATTATTGTTACGATGGGTTCAATTAATCAAGGTGCAGAGGCAGTAGGGCATCACGTTGCGGCTGCTTTAGTAGGAACGTTTCTGGGTGTTCTTTTAAGTTATGGGTTTGTTAACCCGATGGCGAGCAATTTACATCATATAGTTGAAGAGAAAGTTCAGGACCTTCAGATTATAAAAACATTTATTATTGGTTTTGCAAAAGGTAATCCGCCACTTATTGCAGCAGAAATGGCGCGCCGTGTTATTTTCTCCGATGAACGACCCACATTTCAGGAACTTGAAGCTGCTCTCAGAGGAAAAAAATAAATGTCCGACCAGCAGTCAAATAATTCCCTTGGTAACGTTCAACTCGATCAGGCACCGATTGTTAAAAAAATTAAAAAAGTACATGGCGGGCATCACGGAGGCGCGTGGAAAGTTGCTTATGCTGATTTCGTTACAGCAATGATGGCTTTATTTATTGTATTGTGGGTGCTTGGTCAAAGCGATGAAGTTAAAGAAGCCGTTGCCGGCTACTTTAAAGATCCGGTCGGGTTTTCATCAAAAGGTCAGAGCATTCTTGAAGGAAAAAATTCTCAGTTAATCGATCTTAACATAGAAGAGGAAATTAAAAGACAGGAAGCTGAAAAATTTGAACTGGAAAAAATGGGTGAAAAACTTAAAGATGATATTAGTAAAGATACCGAATTAATGAATATCTCCGATCAGGTAAAAGTAGAGATTATTAAAGAGGGACTGCGGATTGAACTTATCGATTCAGAAAAGGATATCTTTTTTGAAGTGGGTACTTCGGAATTGAAAGCGAATGCAAAAAAATTAATCCAGACTGTTGGCAAAGAACTTTCTAAACTTCCTAATAAAATTATTGTTGAAGGTCATACAGACGCAAGACAATACCAAAATGATGGAAGCGGTTATTCAAATTTTGAACTGAGTACAGACCGGGCTAATTCCGCTAAACGTGCATTAGTTTCAGGAGGAGTTTCTGAAAAACAAATTGATGAAGTAAGAGGATTTGCCGATACACGTTTAAGAGATGTGAATGATCCATTCAGCTTCTTAAATAGAAGAATAAGCATTACAGTTAAATATTCCTCTAAATGAATGATGAAAGAAAAATATTGATTGTTGAAGATGACCCGATGCTTCAAGAATTTTACAAGGTACTTTTTAAACGCCTTGGTTATAATTGCATTATTACCGAAAATGGGGAAGAAATTATTAACTATGTTACTAGTGGAGAAATAAATCTATTAATAGTTGACCTTAACCTTAAAAATACGTTCCTCAATTCCAGGGCAATTGATGGTGTTGAGCTTGCACGGTATATTAAACAAAATTTTTATAAATTTAGAATACCAATCCTGGTAATAACAGCGTATTCAACCAATTATTTTGCTGATGATTTACTTAAGGATGGTTTTGCAGATGATTATATGCTAAAACCGATTGTTAATTTCGATAAACTAATTGAAAAGGTAGATAACCTGCTATGGATGAATTAAAAGATAAAGTATTAGTTGTAGAGGATGAGAAGGATACACGTTTTATCCTGGAAAAACTCTTAACGAGAAATAATTACCAGGTCGAAATGGCTGTTAACGGCGAAGAAGCTCTCGATGTTCTAAAAAGATTTGAGCCGAAAGTTATATTAGCAGATTGGACAATGCCGGTTCTTGACGGTATTGCTCTTTGTAATATTCTTAAAAGTGATGAACGTTATAAATCTATTTTCTATATAATTTTAACTGCCAGATCCTCTCTTAAAGATAGAGTTATGGGTTTAGATATTGGGGCAGACGACTTTCTTGTTAAACCGATCGAAAATCAGGAACTGTTAGCTCGTATAAGGTCGGGTGTTAGAATTTTTAATCTTCAAAGCGAGTTGCGAAGTATAGAGCATAATAAAGCTGTTATTGAAATGGCTTGTACTATCGGGCATAAAATTAATAATCCTCTTAGCAGTCTTTCTCTCTCAATTAAAGGGATTGAAAATGATCTAAGTCCTGCAGAAGTTGCTAAAATAAACGATGATTTAAGGATTATTAAGGAATCTACAGAAAGAATTAGTAAATTTGTTCAGGAATTAATTCACCTCCAAAATCCTCAATTAGTAGACTACATCGATAATAATCGGATGTTAAAAACCGAATAGGGTAAAAAACTTCTCTTTTCTTTCGATAATAGAGAGAGGAGAAGTAATGTTAGAAAAAGTCCTAAATATTAATCCCGGTTCGGATTACAAAAAAGCTACGAGTAATCCAAAGTACTACAAGAAAGTTAGCGGATATCAAATGTCTATGAACTCCGCAAACGATACTTTGTATATTTCTCCGGCAACATCACTTCTTGCCAGTCTTGGCTGGAAAATAAAAAAACTGAACAGGGACTCTGAAAAAATTCAGATTCAATTTGAACTGGACGAAATTGATTTTGAAGCTTCCATATTTGTATTTGAACTTAATCAGCATCCTAAAATTGATTATAAGGTAGTAAAAAAAGTAAACAGGTTTGCTTCCGATGTAATTGTTACGTTGTTTCTATCTGCCCCGGTAAAGTCTTTAACCGATGATATTACGAACGATATAAAATTTAATGTACTAAAAAGATTTTTCCTTCAGTTTGAATCCCCCAGGTTTAAGAAAGCAACCACAATTGATGATTCAAATATTATTGAAACCCTTTTATTCGATTTTAGAAAGGATATAACCGACGAAATTAATTTAATAAATTACTGTTTTATAAAATTTTTGGAAAAATATATTTCATTTAAATCAATGAATCAAAATGCTTTGGATGACGAGGGTGTAATCATCAAAAGTATTCACATTGAATAGAGAACTAGATGCGTAATTGGTTCGATTATAGCAATAATGTTGCTAATACATCATCAGTGTTCAGTAATTATAAGGAACTGCCCACGAACAGGGCTGTTGTAATTATTAATCCTAATCTGGACATTGTCTTTTGTAATGATACTTTTACAAGGTATTTCTTTCTTAATATAAATGATAGCTTACACAGACTTAATCCCAACTCGGAGCTTCTTTATTTATTAAAAGGATTTATTGAAAAAAAATATTTAAATCTTGCCTCAGAAATCAGTTTTAGTCTTCCTGGAAAACCAGAGAACCTACTTCACCAGGTTATTCTGGAAAGGATTTTAATTGAATCAAGCGAATTATTATTTGTATCAATAGAATCATTAGAAAACAGGAGAGCAATTGAAAGAAAAATAAATGCACTCCACAATGCACTGGATCATGGAAGAGTACCGATTCTTATTACAAACGTCGAGAAAAAAATTGTCTATGTTACCCGGTCATTCGAAGAAATATTTTCTAAGGAGTTTGATACGTTATACAACTTAACAGTTATAGATCTATTCTATGAATTTCTTCAATTCGATCAATTCGAAGAATTTAAAACCTCAGTTGAAAATAATAATCCCTGGAAAAAGCTGATTCCAATTAAGAAAAACAGCAGTGTTGAATACTGGGAATTCACAATTAATCCTTTCATCCTGGATGATGGTTTTGATGTGTTTCTCATATTAAGCGCTACCAATCTTACAGAACATATTAATCAATCAAAGGTTATTGAAAATTCGGAAAGACGACAGAAACTAATTATTGAGAATATCTCGGATCTGCTTCTCATTCTGAAGCCCTCGGGTACAAAGTTATTGTTCGAAAATGCAAATGATAATTTCTGTAAACTATTTCAACTTGATAAACAGGAATTACATTTATTGCCGATTCAGAATTTTCTGCCCGAGACCTTGACAAATATTATTTGTAGATCCCTTGATGAAATTAAATTAAACAACAAAGCCGTTGTTGAATTTAGCTATATCCATAATCAGGAAAGAATTTACAAATGTATAATTACGTTTACTGTTACTAACGACCTTGAAAGTGTTATCTACATTGTTACAATGAAAGATGTTACTGAAGAGAACAGGTACCGTGAACAGTTAGAGAAAAACTACAAGAAAGAGCTACAGCTTAACAAAATGAAATCTGATTTTCTTGCTAACATATCTCATGAAATTAGAACACCTTACAATGGTATAATCGGTTACTCCGAAATTATAGATGATTGCATAGAAAATAATGACTATCAATCTATTCGGGAATTAATCTCTTCGATGAAAGAGGTGATGGGCAGAGCCCTCAATTTATTTACAAATCTTGTAGAAGTCTCTCAAATAGAAGCGGGTGAAATTGAAATAGAAAAAGTGGAGTTGAATTGTAACCAGGTATTAAACAAAATATATAACAAACGATCACAGGATGCCCAGAATAAAAATCTGGAATTTAAGGTTGAGTGCGGTTGTTCAGAATCATTTATTGAAGTTGATTGGGTTAAGTTGGAAAGAATTATTGATGTTCTTATTGATAATTCAATTAAATACACAAATAAAGGATTTGTTGCACTCTCTTCAAAACTGGAAGGTGATGAAGTAGTAATATCAATTTCAGATTCTGGAATAGGATTCGATAAATCTCAAACAGATCGATTGTTAACTCCTTTTGCCCAGGAAGTAGAAGGATATTCAAGACCTTACGAAGGAGTTGGCTTAGGTCTTACTGTTGCTTACAAATTAACCAGACTGCTTGGTGGAAAATTTGAGATTAACAGTGAAAAAAATAAAGGAACTGAAGTTAAAATTTCCTTCCCAAAAATAAATGGTAATACAAGTCTAACAGTAAGGGAGATACTATGATAAACATCATAGATCAATATAAACCTGTAGACTTGGAAAATGAAGTTGATTATTCCCGTTTAATAAAGCTGGGTAAGGATTTCTTTGATGTTAATTCAAGAATTGAATTTGATTATTTCGCGTATTTAAAGGATAGCACCAAACTTTCCACCTTTGAAATACCTGAAGAATACAAAGAGATATTTATTCCACGGGCTAATGCTGCTGCTTTTTGGACCTATGACTCGTGGTTGCTGCTTCAAATTGAAGATTACATGAAGTCAAATTTTTTACGGGCTAAAAATGTAGAGGTCTATAAAGCTATTAAAGAAAATTTTACAAAGTGGGCAACAACAAAACTAAAAAATGAAAAAGAGTATTATGCAAATAATACTATTAATTTGATCGAACGTGATGTCTATAAACAGAATTTCTTTAAGCATATTATTAATGGAATAATCCTCTTATCAAAACCCGGCAATTACAACATCAACAAGGTTCTGTTGTTTTTTGAAACAGCACGGGAACTTATACAATCATCACGATTGTCAGATAACATCAAAAACGAACTTTTATATATTCTAACATTATATATCGGGTTTGCTCATCTAAGGGATAATGCGCCCGAGACCGCCGGCACTTTTTTCAAACAAGCGTTAGAGTTAAAAAAAATAGGTATTACCGCCAAACTATATTGTTCTCTTATCGAGGTTTTAACAGGAAATACAAATAGCGCTGAATATTACTTAAACGAAATAATAGCTTATGATTTCAGCCGACTTGTATTAGCGTTAAAGATAAATAATCTTGGAATGTTTAATTTTTTTCTTAAGACAGGTTTTTTCCAAAATATTTTTTCCGAAATGGATTTCTACCAGGTTTCGGATATAATCGAAAAAATTGTGCACCAGCATTGTTTTGCTGACGGAAATTCATTAGAAAATATCCGGAAGAAAATTGAAGAATTGAAGAAAAAAAATATTAAGGAATACTTAACTGTAGAAAATTCTAACAGTATTGTTATGCTTGAAAAAATTTCTCAATTGTATAGCGACTCAAAGAATATTTTTATATCAGGAATGAACACCGAGTTTGAAAATAAATTTAATGAAATAATACAGGGACTAATTGGCCAGCTTAAAGAGAATCTAAATAATGAGATTATTGAAAAATTAAGTAATTATGAAAGGCTATTAACAGAAAATCTTAATTCAGAAAAATATACTTTGAATGAAATAGAAAATTTTAAGTTGCGTTCTAAGGAGAATCTTGCTAAGAATCTTGAAAGCATAGAAGAGAATTTTAATACACAAATAAAATTAATTGAAGAAAGAATAGAGAATATTCCGTTTTTGGAAAAGTATAATCCGCAAAGATCTTTTTCAGTTAATATGAGTAATAATTTTATAATTGCTTTTATTGTAATGATAATTGGGGCCTTTGCGGGACATTCAGGTTCGTCTTTCGAGGAATCATCTGTGTTAGGTGGTTTTTTCTCCGGATTAATTTCAACGGGTATTAAATGGGGTCTAATAAGCTTTTTTGTTGGCACTCTTATTTCCTTAATTATAAGTGCAATGGTATTAATTGAGAAAGCCGATCAGAAACAAAAACTGGTAAGAAAGATTAATTATTATAAAAAACAAAAAGCAGATGCCCTAAATGATGCAAGGGTTTACTCCGAGCACAAGGAAAAGGTTACTCTGGAAAATTACAATAACAACCTTGTTCAATACAGAAAGAATCTTAAAGACATATCAGAACAACGGGATTTTGAACAAGAAAAACTAAGCACAGAAGCATCAGAAAAAATTAAAGCATTCGAAGATTTGGTTACCCCTCTATTAGACTAAACGCACTGCGTAATATTAGCCAATAATTTAACTATCCACATTCTTTCTTGTTAAAACAGAACAAAATCCTACAATTTAAGTGGTATAAATTTTGTCCTATAACCGGAAATTATAGGTATTTATGAAGATAGTTACTATTACCGGTATAAGACCTGATTTTATTAGAATGAGTAAAGTGTTCGAAAAGTTAGATCAGAATTTCGAACATATTATGATTCATACCGGACAGCACTATGACGACGAACTAAGCAAAATCTTTTTCAACCAGCTTAAAATCCGTAAACCGGATTTTACACTTGCTACAGGTAAAAATAGTTCGAATCACTATGAACAACTTTCCTATTTATCCAGGGAAGCAATTTATCTTCTCAAGCAAAAAAAGATTGAACCATCAATAATTCTCTTTTTAGGAGATTCTAATTCGGTCCTTGTAAGTGCACCGCTTTTTAAGGAAGGGTATAAAATCGGACATATCGAAGGCGGTATGCGATCTTACGATAGACGCATGCCCGAAGAAGTTAACCGTGTTATTTGCGATTATGTATCCGACCTGGTTTTTGTTTACACGCCATTGTATAAAGAACGCTTGGTTAATGAGAATAAAAACAGTGATCAGATTTTTGTTGTGGGCAATACCATTGTTGAAATTGTTAAACAATACATGCCTTCCGGTTCTCGAAGTAAGAATTTCATTCTTGCCGATATCCATCGAAGCGAAAACCTGAAAAGTGTTGGTAAACTTAATCATATACTTACATACTTAAATGAGCTGAGCAAAAAGACAGGTCTCGAAATTAAGCTTGTAAAATTTAATCGTGCCGCTAAGATGATAGAACAGAATAATCTTTTAGCCGGTAAGAAAAATATTAAACTTATTGGTCCTTATGGATTTCTCGATTATCTGAACTTGCAGTATAACGCATATGGAATAGTATCCGATTCAGGTACGAGCCAGGAAGAATGTCCTCTACTGGGAGTACCCGTTGCAGTCCCCCGTTTGAAAACAGAACGTCCGGAATCAATTGAAAATGGAAATAGCATTTTAGTAGGTGAAACGAGACCGATAAATAAAATGGTTAAAGAGACAATTTCATTTTTCGAGAATTATTCGGTTTCAAAGAAACAATTGAAGTGGCTTGGTGATGGAAAGACATCAGAAAAGATTATAAACATTCTTAAAAGGAAACTATAAATGAAAAACATATTAATTGTTGGTGGTGCCGGTTATGTCGGTGGTGCAATTACAGATTTGATCCAGCAATCAAATTATAATGTTCGTGTTTACGATGCACTCTTATATGAAGATTCATTCAGAAAGCCGGTCGATTTTGTTCACGGAGATGTTCGAGACCACGATAAATTACTTCAGCACTTAAAATGGGCAGATGCAGTTGTCTGGCTCGCTGCTATTGTTGGTGATGGTGCATGCCAGTTAAATCCGGACTTAACAAAATCTATAAATCAGGATGCTGTTGCATGGCTTGCTGATAATTATAATGGAAGAATTGTATTCATGTCCACATGTTCGGTTTACGGTGCACAGGATAAGGAATTAAATGAGTCTTTGCCAACAAAACCGTTATCAATCTATGCTGAGACAAAATTAAATGCTGAAAAATTTTTGAAACATAAAAATGCAATCATATTTCGTTTAGGAACACTATTCGGTGTTGGCGATCTCTACTCGCGTATAAGGTTGGATCTTGTTGTAAACATATTGACAGTACGTGCATACATAGAAGGTTCAATTAGTGTTTTCGGCGGCGATCAGTTTCGACCGCTTCTTCACGTTAAAGACGTAGCAAGAGCAGTATTGATGAATCTTGAAACAGAACATAAAGGAATTTATAACCTTGCCCGGCAAAATGTTAGAATTAGTGATCTTGCTTACCAGGTTAGAATGCATTTCCCGGATCTTGTAATTGAAACAACCGATATGCCTTTCCAGGATACACGTAACTATAGAGTATCTGCCAAGAAAGCTGAAGAAGTTTTTGGTTTCAGATCAATTCACTCCGTGGATGAAGGAATTGAGGAATTAAAATATCTGGTTGAAACCAAACGGATAAAAGACTTAAAGAGTCCCCGATATTCTAATCAAGCTTACTTAAAAGATCATTACGAAGAATTATTGTTGAAAGTATTTGAAGAAGTGGAGGCAGCATAATGTATCAGGCAGCAATAGAAATTAAAACCGAAGTTCCTCAATTGTTAAAAGGTGGTCTTGCAGTTGATGACAGGGGGACAGTTGGATTTGTGAATGATTTCAATTTCGATGGTGTGAAAAGATTCTATACTGTCGAAAATCATAAACAGGGATTTGTACGCGCATGGCATGCTCACAAATACGAATCTAAGTATGTAATGGTTGTTAAAGGTTCAGCTATAATAGGTGCGGTTGAGATTGATGACTGGGAGAACCCTTCGAAAGAATTAAAAGTAAATCGTTTTGTGCTAAGCGAAAAAAATCCTTCTGTTTTATTTATTCCGGCTGGTTATGCAAACGGATTTATGTCCCTGACAGATGATGCAAAAATAATTTTCTTTTCAACATCAGAATTAAAAGAGAGTCTTAATGATGATATAAGGTTCGATGCTCATTATTGGGACTGCTGGAAAATAGAGGAGAGGTAATAATGGAAAAAATAATGGTAATCGGTTCAAACGGAATGCTCGGTTATGCAGTTAGTTCCTATTTCAAAACAAATGATTATGACGTAGTAGAAATAACACGTAAAGAATTTGATATTGCAAATGACCAGATGAAAAAACTTGAATTATTTTTGGATGAAGTGGGTGTTGTTATTAATTGTGCCGGTGTAATAAAACCAACAATTGCTAACAATACTATTGAAAATGTTCTAAAAATTAATTCACTCTTTCCACGAAATCTGGCCAAGCTTTGTAACAGCAAAGGAATTAAATGCTTTCACATAACAACCGACTGTGTTTATACAGGAAAAAAAGGAAAATATTCAGAAGAAGAATATTTCGATGCAGATGATTTGTACGGTTTAAGTAAAAACGCTGGTGAAAATAAAGAATGTATGACTCTACGTACTTCCATTATCGGGGAAGAAAATGGAAAGAGCAGATCATTACTGGAGTGGGCTAAAAATGAAGCCGGAAAAGAAGTAAACGGTTTTACAAATCATTTATGGAATGGTGTTACAACACTTTACCTTGCAGAAATAATTGAGACTATACTAAGACAGGATTTGTTTGAGAAAGGACTGTTTCATATTCATTCACCTAACACTGTAAACAAATACGAACTGCTTCAAATATTCAATAGAGCATATTCACTTTCACTTAATATAAATCCTGTTGAAGCAAAAGAAAAAGTTGATAGAAGTCTGGCAAGTATTTACGATCTTACAAAAACAGTTGCAGTTAAAACGCTTGAACAGCAGGTAACCGAGATGCAGGAATTTTTTTCTTTGTTAAATACCCCGCTTGATTTGGAAGAACAATTAGTCGTTGGATTTTGATGCGAATTAAAGATGAACAGATAATAGAAAATTTAGTGTCACAGTCCTCTGAAAGCGATTATAACTATAGTCAAGTTGAGGTCGGAATTACTTTTAATAATATCACCAGTAAAGAGCTTTTAAAAGAATTTTCCACAAGCAAAATTTACAAGTGTAAAATCAACTGTAAAGATTACATTATAAAAGTGATTTATAAAAATCCTAACATGGATTTTAATTATGTTCTTAAATCATATCAAAATTATAGAACCCTCATGTCTAAAGAAGGGCTTGTAGATGTTTATGATTTTCGAATTAGTGATTGTGGAGAAAAATTCGAAGTTCTAATGGAGGATTTAAGTAATTATTACGATGTCGAAAATGCTGAAGAAAAGTATCGTTCACAACTTGCCGCTCAAATTCATTCAATTCTGAAAAATATTATTGAACAAAACGTAATTCCGGTTGATTGTGGCTTGGCAAATTTTGTCACAAATGGCGATAAGGTTAAAATGCTCGATTTGGATTATATGCTTAAGTGGAATGAAGTAACCTATTTCAATATAAAATGGTTTCTTTCGCGATTGGAAGGAATTAAAACCTGGTGCCCATCAATTTCTTCTGGAATAGATGAATTAGCTTCTGATATAAATACCAAAAAAATAAACTTTTTTGGATCGATGCCCTACAACCCGATAGCTGCAAAATTGATTGAAGAAGGTGAAAGAGTATTGATTGAAGAAAATAATTCTGAAGAAGCATTAAACAAATTTTATAAAGCACTGGAATTTCAACCTAATTGTGCGGCAGCATATAATAACTTAGCTGCTCTTTCCTGGAATAATGATGAAAATTTAAAAACATTGTCATTGATGGAATGTGCCTTGGAACTAGAACCGGAAAATGAAATTTACAAAGCAAACTACTATGATGTTTTTAGAAGTCTTGAAAATGATTCAAAAAGGAATACTTTTTCCTTAAGAAACAGTTTATTAATTCTACCCACTAAAGAAAAAACAGATTATTATAGAACGCTTCAGAAAGAAATTGATAATTATTCATATCCTTCTAACTATGCATATGATATAATAACACTTAAACCGAATGGTAGTCTTGAAACACGTGTTGAATACTTTATTAAATACACTCCGGAATTATTTGATAAATGTAGTAATTTTTTATCAATAGGAAGTTCGTTAGGATATATGCTTCTATTTCATTCTTTTAGAGCAGAAAAATGTACTGGGATAGAACCTGATTCAAAAGCTAATGAAATTGTTAGAAGTGTGGCATCTTTCAGGAATGCCAAAAATATTGAACTCTTTACTGGCACTTTCAAAGACTTTGAAAAAAAAGATAAGTATGATTTAATCTGGATGGGAAATGTATTCCAGTATATGTATGTTGATTATTCCTGGAAAGTTGCAGAAGAACTTGCAAAAATATCCTCAGGTAAATGTATTATAGAAGCCACTTTTGAAGGATATTTTTTAAAGCAACAGTCTAATCTCAATGCAAATTGGAAAAATGAACAACTAATAAATAATTATTCATTTAAGAGATTTAAAGCAGAGATGGGAAAATATTTTAACATTATATCTACCAATCCATCAGGTACGGATCCTCTTAATAGAATGCTGGTTTTGCTTGAAAGAAAATAATTTATAACCAAATAAATAACCACATGCAAATTCAAAAAATAAATAGAGATCAACTTTTCGAAAAAGTTAGAGAAAATATTCTCGAAGCAAATATAGTAGGTGATATTGGTTGCGGCATTAGACCACAGGATTTCATTAGTCCAAAGTACCATTTATGTATAGATCCGCACAAACAATATCTGGATTATATAGAAGAAAAAAACACATCTAACAATAATTATTCTTATATAAATCTTGATTGGGAAAAAGCATTATCAGCCTTGCCCAATAATTCAATTGAAACCATCTTCCTTCTTGATGTTATTGAACATGTTGATAAGAACAGAGCAATTGAACTTTTAAAAAAAACAGAAGAGCTGGTTACAAAACAGATAATTGTATTTACTCCTTTAGGATTTATTGAGCAGAACCACGAAACGGAAAAAGATGCCTGGGGACTGGACGGAGGTAAATGGCAAGAACATAAATCTGGCTGGCTTCCAGAAGATTTTGGAACCGGGTGGCAATTCTTTGTATGCGAAGATTTTCATACACATGATAATGAAGGAAAAGAATATGAGAATCCAAAAGGAGCTTTTTTTGCTATATATAATTCACCTAAATCTAATCATTCTTTCGATCCAATTTTTTCAGTAGTTGTTCCAACCTATAATCAAGCAGAATATCTGGGCAAAGCTCTCGATTCACTTTTGAATCAAAGCTTTCCTATTTGGGAAGCCATTATTGTAAATGATGGTAGTACAGATTTTACTAAAGAGGTAATGGAAGAATATGCTGCTAAAGATTCACGTTTTAGAACTTTTCACAAACAAAACGGCGGAGTTGCAACCGCTTTAAATGTTGGAATTAATAACGCCCGGGGTGAATGGATATGCTGGCTCTCTTCGGATGATCTATTTGAACCGGACAAGCTTCAAACTCATTTCAATGCAATAAATGATTACCCGGAAAATAAATTTTTTCACAGCCACTGGTACCTGCTACTCGAGGAAACGCAACAGAAAATAGCTCCCCCGCTATGGCTTCAAATTCCTCCAACTGAATTTCAAGTTACACGTTTCTTCTGGGCAAACTATATTCATGGCAATGCTATTGCGGTTAATCGCTCTGTCTTTAAAGAAGTTGGATTATTTAACGAGTCGCTTAGACAGGGACAGGATTTTGATATGTGGTTAAGAATTTCCTCACGATTTGTCTCTTTCTATATTGATAAGCGTACATGCATTACAAGAATTCATAAGGGTCAAACAACCAATTCTTTTGTAGAAGGCGGCGTTCTCGATTCTACCAGGGCACTAATTATATTCTTAAATGAAAGGAGTTTTACTGAACTATTTCCTTTTACCGATTTACGCGATCCTCAAAACATCTTAAAAGCAGTTAATGAAGTGATCAATATTTCTACAAAAGCAGATGCATTCCTTTATAGATGCGGTTTTACAACTGCATTAGTAGAGAAAACAATGGATTGGTTTACAAATGAAATTCCAAAACCGGTCAGTGAGAAATTGTTTCCTTTCATTAAAAATATAATTAATGATTATTTAGATAAACCCCTACCGGTAGAAACTAAAAATGTTCTTAAGCTCTTTTTGAATAAGAAAAACCTTGTTTATAAACCCCACAATTTTATTTCTGATACTAAAGATTATGTTCAATATCTAATAAAACATGGGGATCAAAGACAGGCAAGAGCAATAGAAACATACCTTTTGAAAATTACCAGTTCAACAAACAAGATTGATTCAACGGGAGAATCATATAGCCCGATTCTTTTAGGTTATCCTGAAAATGATTTATTCGAAAAAATTAATCCGGAAAATATCAGGTACTGGACTCTTGAACCGGGCAGTATGATTACTAATTCAATAAAGCATTCTATAAAATTAGTATGTAAAAAATGTAATAACACTTTCAACTTCCATTTCGAAAATGAAATGGGCAAAGATCCAACTGTGCAGAATTTAATTTGTCCTGAGTGCAAATGCGGTTATAGATTTGATGATGAAAACTTCGATATGGATTTTGTAACATATCATTCAAAAAAAGTTGTAAAAGAAGAGAACTCAAATGCCGATTCATCTAAAGTTGCATTCTTTATAAGAGATGCTTCTGTAATTAGCGGCGGAACAAAAATTCTATTTAAGTATATCGATTGGCTCATTAAACTTGGTTCCAATGTTACTATTTACTCATACACAAAAAAACCCGACTGGGTAAATGCCCGATTAAAATTTATACAGATACAAAGTGAGCTTGAAATAAAAACCAACTACAAACTTCTTTTTGTCTTCAGCATTTTTGATATTCCTCTTGTTCTAAATAGAATTCCGATTTCCAAAGTCGTTCATATTTGCCAGGGATACGAAGGTTATCATTTCGGTAGAGATTATGATGAAATGAGAAGCGACAAACATATTTTAACAAAGCTTCATGCAATACCTGTAAAAAATATTTCAGTTTCTTCGCATCTGGTAGAACTATTCAAATCAAAGTTTGGAAGGGAATCTGAATATATTCCAAACGGAATTGATCATAGAATATTTTCGTTTGCGGATTTCAATAATCGTAAAAAGTCTATTCTTTTTGTCGGTAATCCTTTCCATCCTTTAAAAGGATTTTCATTCCTGGCAATGGCTGTTAAGCGAATTCAGCAATCGCCTTTTAGAATTGATGAACTCAAATTAAATATTGTAATGGGTTATAATCCGGATAATAAAGTTGAAGTTGTAAAACAGCTTACCGAAGAACTTGATTGTGAAGTTGATATTAAAGTTAAGCTTGAAAGCCGTAAGGTAGCCGAATTAATGCAAAACTCTAGTGTAGTTGTTTGTACATCCTGGTACGAAGGATTTTCTCTACCGCTTGTTGAAGGAATGGCTTGCGGAACACCGGTTATTACGACCTATAATCTTGGTGCACAGAGCTTTTGTAGAAATGATATTAATTCTTTCAATGTCGATTATGGAGATATCGATTCTCTTGCGCAGAATATAATTGATATTATTTATCAGACCAATGATTTAAGAAAATTGATTGCCAATGCTTACAGAACATCATTACAATATTCGGAATATAAGTCAGTTATTCAATTTATTAATGCCATGGAAAATCTGTTGCACAAAGAATTTGATCAGCAGAATAAAAAATTACTTGCGGATGAATATAATTATGGTGAGCTGGAATCAATTAATTCAACCATCGATAACGTAACTCCGGAAGTGAGCATTGTGATTCCGGTTTATAATCAGCTCGATTTCACAAAGCAATGCCTCGATAGTCTCGCTAATACGGTTAATCAGAAAATCGAATTAATTATGGTTGATAATGCAAGCAGTGATGGTACTTTCGAATATTTATCTACTTTCAATAACAGCAAAATAAATCTTGTCTTGATAAGAAATAATGAGAATCTCGGATTTCCCAAAGCAGTAAATCAAGGAATTGAAGAAACTACAGGACAGTATGTTCTAATTTCAAATAACGATATTATCTTTAACGGTAACTGGCTGGAACGGATGATAGAAGTTGCTGAGAGCGATGGTAAAATTGGTTTAGTCGGTCCAATAAGTAATGAAGTAAGCGGACTTCAGCACGATGAAAATGCAGTATATAGCTCTATTGAAGAAATGAAAGAATATGCAGAGAGTGTTAATGCTAAGAATAAAAATCAGATCCTAAATTTTCCGCGGTTAGCATTTTTATGTACATTGATCAAACGGGAAGTCATTAATAAAATCGGCGGACTCGACGAACGGTTTTCACTGTGTAATTACGAAGACGATGATTATTGTTTGCGGGCTCAGCTTGCCGGTTACAAAGCAGTAATTGCAAAGGATGTTTTTATTCATCACTTCGGCTCAAAAAGCTTTAAAGCAGATGGTAACGAAGCTTACAGAAAAAGGTTAGAAACTAACAGGGAAATATTTTCTAATAAATGGGGCGGAACTCCAGAAGATATCTGGTTGAAAAATAAAACTGTAAATCCGCGACAATATATTTTCCCGATTAATAAAAATTCTTTTGTAAAATATTTTGAAAGGACCAAAGTACATATTGCAGATAACGAACTCGAACTTGCAGAAAAATCAATTTACGAGGCGGTTCAAAATTATAATGACACGAATTCAATTATAACTTATACAGAATTGCTGAATCTTGCTGGGAATATTTCACTTGCAAATAACAATCTTGAAAATGCAGCACAGTATTTCGAAACCGAATTAACCGAAGATAGTAACTCATCCTCTGCTTGTCTTGGACTTGGACAGGTCCTTATGTTAAGCGATCAACCCGAACAGGCGAAAGTTATGTTAGAGTGGGCTATAAGGTATGATAGTAAAAATGAGTTTGCGGCTAAATTTTTAGCTGAAGTAAATTCAAAACTTGGTCACTGTGTTGATCATATGTCAGTGGTGGAATAATATGAGTACTATAACACTTTCTATGATAGTAAAGAATGAAGAGAAGCACCTTTCCGGATGTCTGGACTCTGTTAAAAACGTTGTTGATGAAATTGTAATTGTTGATACCGGATCAACGGATAATACCATTAGTATAGCAGAACAATATGGGGCAAAGATATTTCACTTCAATTGGATAAATGATTTTTCGGCTGCAAGAAATTATGCTCTTAGTAAATCCACGGGGGATTGGATTCTTTATCTTGATGCAGATGAAAGACTAAATCCTCATTCGAAAGAGGAGTTGAAGAAAATAACCGGGACAAAAAATAAAATTGGTTTTTATTGCACTGTAAAAAGTCTGGATTCCGAACATGGTAGGGATAACCAGATGTCCTACGTACGTTTATTTGCAAGCAATAACAATATTACATTTAACGGTTCAGTGCACGAGCAGATAATACCATCACTGTTAAACAATGGTTATGAAATTAATAAATCCAATATTCTAATTGAACATATCGGTTATGATATTAATACTGATATGAAAAAGGAGAAGGCAAAACGTAATTTAGAATTACTGATTCAGGAATATCGGAAGAGTAGAAATCCTTATCTGGAATTTCAACTTGCATTAACCCATGAGATCCTCGAAAATTATTCAGAAGCAAAAAAATATTTCTTACTTGCAGCAGAAAATAGAAGTTTTAATACACATTACCGCGCACATTCATATACATCGCTCGCTGTTATTTCTAATAATGAACATAATATAAATGAAGCATGTAAGTATTTAGAGAAATCTTTAATGATACGTAATAACGACGCATTCACTCATCTTTTAGCTGCTAAAATCTATCTACGTAGAAATGAAATTAAGAAAGCTATCGAACATTGCCAGAAAACTGAATTATTTAATAATGATTTGATAAATGGAAAAGGAAATACAGACTATTCTGTTTTTCTGAATGAAGAAGAAATTCTACTCTGCGGATTAAATATTGCCAGGAAAGTTGGCGACAAAAGCATGCAGAAAAATTATTATCGAAAATTTATTAATTATGTTAATGGCTCAAGGTTAATAGAAAAGGAAAAATTTGTTTCATCTGTTGAAATGTTGATTGAAAACAAACCAATAGATCAGTCAGAAATGGTTACTATTACCAGGGACACCAATAATCAGAACCTTCCGGTAATACTTTTTATAATAAAAGAATATTCCCAAACGAATTCCAAACTGGAACTTTTAGAAAAATTATTAGAGCTATTCCCTGAGGATTTGGAGATTAAGAAATGTTTGGGTGAATTTTATATTACGTGCAATGAACACCAGAAAGCAGCAGAAATCTATATTAATCTGGCAGAGAACAGAAATGATGATCCATCCATATATTTTTATCTTCTCTCATTTTATATAACCGATGGAAATTATGACGGATTATTTCAGACAATAAAATTAATTGAAGAGAAGTTTTTCAACATACCTGAAGTAATAGAGAGAATAAACCTGATCAAATCGAAGCTTACCGGAGTTCAATCCAATTAGACTGAAATTTGTTTTAAACTTTTTAATCAACCATCCGATAATATAATTGAGAAAATAATCTCAACAAATTAACAGCTCAAGCAAGGAAGCTTGAGTAAAATAATAAAAACACATGGAGGTAGTTATGGCATTCTCAGTTAACACAAACATTGGTGCATTAAAAGCTTATAACGCTTTAGTAAAGGTTAATGCGCAAACAGAAAAAGCACAGCTTCGTTTAGCAACACAGAAGAAGATCAACTCAGTAGCAGATGATACATCTGGTTACAACGTTGGTAAAAAGTTGGAAGCTGAAACATTAGTTAAAAAAGCTCAGCTAAATAACATTTCTTCTGCAAAGAACTTCTTATCTACTGCTGAATCTGCTCTTTTACAGATAAGTGACAAATTAAACCAGATTAAAGCAAAACAAGTTGATGCAAGCGATCCTTTAAAGGATGCTGCTGCAATTGCTAAAGATATCCGAACATTAGCGGGTGAAATCAGTTCTATTCTTGGCAACACTTCAATTAACGGAACAAACCTCTTATCAAGTACATCTGCTCCGTCATTTAACGTAAGTGGCGCTTCATTAACCTTTGACTTCTCAACTTCTGCATTAGGCGTTGCTGCTCTTGAAGCTGCAGTTGGTACAGACAATTTACAAAGCACAACAGATAATACTGTTATCGCTTTCGATACCACTACAGTTGGAGATAACGTAAGAGCTGCTCTTGGTAGAATCGGTAACCTTTCTCAAGCTCTTGATTCAAGAGAAGAATTCTTGACGGCAGCTATTGCTAACAACACAGCTTCGATAAGCAGTATATTTGATGCAGACGTTGCAATGGAACAATTGAATGCTACTAAAGGCCAGATCTCTTCACAGATTGGTACTGCAATGGTAGCTCAAATGAATTCAGCACCTCAGCAGATATTGAGC
Source organism: Ignavibacteria bacterium (assembly GCA_037446915.1). GTDB lineage: Bacteria > Bacteroidota > Ignavibacteria > Ignavibacteriales > Melioribacteraceae > DSXH01. Next base: position 3,765 of record JBBIHP010000004.1, on the reverse strand, counting down.
TTATTTCGATAATATTAGTTTCGGTATCGAAACCTTGCTCACTGAGAATTGACAGGAACCCCGGCTTTAAGGCCGGGGGTTTTTTAACAAAATACCGGAAACAATATGCATACAGCACAATCTTTTCATAATAAAACTAATCCTTACTTAGTAAATCAAATCAGTATTGCTTCGCCTCAGCAGCTTATTATGAAAGTTTACGATTTCGCAATTGTACACTGCCAGAAAAACGACATGATTAAAACCAACGAAGCATTACAGGTACTAATAAATGCACTTAATTTTGACGACCCCACTGCTAAAGATATTTCCTTTGGTCTATTTAAATTGTATCAGTATTGCCAGGAACAGATGAGAAAGAACAATACAGAGGTTGTATTCAAAATACTTTCTGAACTAAGAGATACCTGGAAAGAATCCTTGAATGAAATGAGATAGTTAATGGCTTACGATGCACTTACTACATCCGGAATTAATAACCTTGTTGCTAATTACAAAACCACTGAACAGAGTAAGCGGATTACTCCACTTGCAACCCGTAAAAATCTCTACCAGAATATTACTTCAGCTTATTCGGTTTTAAGTAGTAAGTTAGATGCTCTTAAGTCGGTTCTATCGAACTTAAACTCTTCTGCCTCAAATTCAGTCTATTTTTCTAAAACGGCATCATCATCAAACACAAATTTTCTAACTGTCAATTCAACATCTGGTGCTGATGATGGTGCGTATTCAATTAGAATAAATCAGCTTGCTAAAAATGATCTTGTTCTTTCTAATGATCTTGTTTCCAGCGACTCATCAAGTGTAATTACCGAACCCGGGATCCATCAATTCCAGATTAAAACAGGTGATGGTAGTGGCAGTGAATTTACCAGTAAGGTCTCTGTTACTTTTTCTGAAACGGATTTTACTGGTGGAGCAATTAAGAACAGCGTGGTGATTCAGAAGATTCAGCAAGCTATTAATGCTGATAAAGCCGAAGTTATATCAACAGCAATTTCCGGTGATTTAAATTCCTCAGGTTCATTCGTGGTTGATTTGAATGGAACGGAAACCACAATTAATTATTCAGCCGGATCTTACAGCCATGTTATGGATAGCATTATTTCTCAATTAAATTCAGTCAATGGAATTTCTGCTCAAAAAATTATTGATGGCGATACTTTCCAGCTAAAAGTTACAGTAACCGATTCTTCAAAACATATTTCATTTAAAGGCGACTCCAGTTCACTTTTGAGTGAATTAGGAATAACAGGAGAAAAGGAAAAAGCGGCATCGGGATTAGTTACAGCGTCTGTATTCTCTCCTGTTAGCGGACGGTCTCAGTTGTCGTTAACTTCCAGAAATTCCGGTTACGATTTTAGAATTACTTCTCTTTCAGATTCCGGTTCAGGGAATTCACTTACCGCTCTGGGATTGAACCTGGGATCATCCCGGCAAATGTTTGTCCAAAACGAAGGATTGGATACAGCTGGATTTTTATATTCCACCAATCAGCTTAATTCCAAAATCGAGTTTAATGGAATTAATATCGAAAGAAATTCAAATACTGTTACTGATTTAATAAATGGAACAAACATTATTCTAAAATCTGTAATGCAGTCTTCTGATTCGGATGTTTCAGTGACGGTTAATAAAGATGTAAGTTCTATTAAAACTAAAGTTCAGGATTTCATAACAAAGTTTAACGATATCTATACACATATTAAGAGTAACCTTAAATCATCCGGAACGACAAAAGCACTTTTTGCAAACGATACGACTGCTTCATCAATTATATCAACTCTCAATTCATTTGCATATTCGGTTGTAAGCGGAATTCCTTCGAACCAGATTAATTCGTTAACAAAACTCGGAATTACATTTAATGTTACTTCCGGTTTATCATTAAGTAACGAAACAACATTTAACAGCGCAATCGAAAATAATCTTGCTGAGGTTGTTGAGTTCTTTAGTTCATCAAATGGACTTGCAAAAAATATGATTGCAAGAATAGATCCTTACCTGGGAAGCGGTGGTTATATTGCAAAATCGAAGTTGAATTATGATAACACAATTAAATCGCTATCAGACTCCATTACATTTGCTCAGACCAGGTTAGATAAAAACGCCCAAGCTTTAAGACAACGCTACATAAATCTTCAGATGCAGCTTGCTGAAATTCTATCGTACCAGAATTATTTCTCATCATCATCTTATTAAAGAATGGATAATATGAACGAGCTTAAGAAAAAAACTACCCGGATGAAAGAATTGATGAATCTTGTTGAACAGTGCATAAAAAATCTTACAACAGAAAATTTTAGCAATAATTTCCGTTTATCTCTGGATAACATGGCCGAAATTCAGAAAATAAAACAGGATTTAGCTCAAGAATACGGTATTAGCAATATTGCTAAATTTGATCCTGAAATGTTAATAAAAGCTAAACTTATTGAAGAATCTTACGATAATATTATAGAGAAGTTTAGAAGAGAATTAAAAAAGACTGAAAATCAGCTTTTTAATATAAATAAGCAGAGAAAAATCACAAATTATATTAGGTGATATCGTGCAAGTAAAAGGGATCAATAACAACATTTTTTCACAAACTCCTTCAAAAGTCGATAAACCCGGCTCAACCGGCTCATCTGGCAAAAAGGATAAGATTGAAATCTCTTCCCAGGCCAGAGACATTGCAAAGTCCGAACTCGGTTCGCAGCGACTTGAAGAGATCAAACAGAAGCTAAATAACAAATTTTATGATACTGAAGAAGTTCTTTCTAAAGTTGCAGATGCAATTCTAAAAGAACTAGATAAAGAATAATCTTATTACTAAAAATAGATTAACAAAATATGGGTAGGTAAACAGTCTTTATCTACCCGTAATTTGTATCTTCATTTTTAACCCAGCCGAAATATTTTTTTTACTAAAAACCTCCGCAAAAAAATCCAATTAAACAAAAATCAACTCTGTTCGATAATAAGAGTGCAATAATTATATCAATCAAAATATGATAGGTGAAATATGACAAATAACGAAGTTCAGAAAAAAGAAACCGGACATTTACTTCAACTTGTAAGTTTTATGATTGGAGACGAGGAATTCGGAATCGATATTTTGCTTGTTCAGGAAATTATAAGAATGCAGCAAGTTACCAAGGTTCCTAATGCACCCGATTTTGTTGACGGGGTTATTAACCTAAGAGGTAAAATAATTCCGGTTATCGATCTAAGATGTAAACTAGGAATTGTTAGAAAGGAACGTGATAAAAATACAAGAATTATTGTCGTTGATGTTCAGGGAAAGACAGTCGGTTTTATTGTTGATGCTGTTACTGAAGTATTAAGAGTCCCTGAAAATATTTTTGAAGCACCACCTGAAATAGTTACTGGTATAAACACAGAATTTATTAAAGCTGTTGGAAAACTGGAAGACAGGTTATTAATATTAATTGACCTGGAAGTAACACTAACCGCTAATAATGAAGTGGAGCTGCTACCAGCATAATAAATTAAAAAACAGAGGGGGAATAAAACAGAAACTAATTCTGAAAATTGTAAAGTCGTTTTAACGGCGGAAAGGAAATAAATCCAAAAAAATATATTGAGGGCACTATGAACCTACTTAAATCATCCAAATCTGTTTCTAAAAAAATATCCATTTGGGTAGCTGCCGGTTTAGTTGCAGTCCTCGGTATTATTGATCTTTATCATTTATTATTCCCAGACAACCAAGCTCGAAAGTGCAAAAGAAATTGCGCACGAAATTAACCAAACAATGAA
>JBBIHP010000003.1:0-68081 GCA_037446915.1 Ignavibacteria bacterium | reverse complement strand
ATAGAAAAACTTGATAAAAAACTGAAACCAAAACCAACACTCGGCAAGGTTCAATAACTGTCAGCAATATTATGTCTAAAGCCCCATCCATGTGTTCGGTATCAGATTTCTGTCAGATACATATAGACAGAAGAATGACAATGGGTGAAAATAAAAATAGTGTTGTTAAAGAATTGAAAGAGATAATTAGGAAACATAAAAGCGATGCAAAAGTTTCTATTCCTAATGTTGAAGGAGTAAGCTGGAAGGGGACAAAATTCTCTCAGGAAGCATATTTCCCTACATGGGTTTATGATGAGAAACATCCGCTTGTTGATGCGGCTATGCGTACATCTAAAGCTGCGGTAGGGAAAGCAAAAAGCGGAGTTTGGAGCTTTTCTACAAATGGAGTTGCAACAGCCGGACGTTTTGGAATTCCGACAATAGGATTTGCGCCGGGGAAAGAGGAACTTGCTCATTCTTCTAAAGAAGAAATAGTTTTGAATGATTTACTGAAGGCAACAAAGTTTTATTCACTATTTCCGTTTGAAATGATCAAGAAATAGAACGCTGATCTTTATGATTGTTTATGATTTTAAATGTTCATAATAAACCATATCGGATCATAAGTATCTGCGTTCTATTAAGAATCATACAATGAATGAAAACTTTAAATTTTCGGAAACAAAAGGAAAAATAATTGAAGCATTTTATAATGTTTACAATAAACTTGGTTACGGATTTCTTAAGAAAGTTTATGAACGTGCGATGATTATCGAATTAGCCAAATTCGGTTTGGAATGTAAAAATTAGTATCCCATAAAAGTTTTTACGATCTCAAAGAAGTAGGAGAATATTTTGCTGATATAATAGTCAATGATGTTGTAATAATTGAATTAAAAGCCACCGAATCAATATGTGAAGAACATGAATGTCGGCTTGTTAACTATCTTGAAGCAACTAATATTGAAGTGGGTTTATTGCTTAACTTTGGCAATGAACCACAATTAAGAAGAAAAGTCTTAACTAAAGATCATAAAAAATCATAACTATCATAATAATATGTGTTCTATTTTCAAAGGAGACACAATGGAATCAAAATTCAAAGGCAAACACTTTTTAACAGAAGACAACTGGACAAAAGAAGAACTCGACATTGTTTTTGAAACATCGTTTGAGCTGAAGAAAAAATTCTATGCAGAAGAATCAACCCTATGGCTTCCTCATAAAACATTATTTATGATGTTCTTTGAACAATCAACACGAACACGTAACTCGATGGAAGCCGGAATGACACAGCTCGGCGGACATGCACACGATTTAACGCCGGACAAAATGCAAATCACACATGGCGAAGTTGCAAAGGATACAGCTATCATTTTGAGCAGAATGGGTCATGGTATTGCTTGCCGTAATTGTTTCTATGGAATCGGAAACAAATATCTTAATGAGCTGGCGGAATATTCGCGTAGACCGGTTATGTCTTTGCAAGACGATGTTTATCATCCGTTCCAGGGAATTGCAGACTTGATGACAATATTCGAGCACAAGGGCAGAAACACAAAAGGATTAAAAGTAACAATTTCATGGGCGTATGCAACAACACACTCAAAACCGTTAAGTGTACCTCAAACCCAAATTCTCTTGTTTCCGCGATATGGAATAGATGTTACGGTAGCTCATCCTAAAGAATTTCCGCTCAGTAAAAATATTGTTGATAAGGCGATGATGAATGCTAAAGAAGGCGGTGGCAGTATAAAGTTTACTAATAATATGGATGAAGCATTTGAAGGTGCGCAGATTGTTGTTCCTAAAAATTGGGGCGGATTCGGATATTACGAGGAAGATTACTATCTCGCACATGAAGATGAATGTAAAAAGGAAATGAAATCGAATCTTGATAAGTATAAAAACTGGATCTGCGATGATAAACGAATTAAACTGGCAGATAAAAATGTTAAATTGATGCACGCACTTCCGGCGGATAGAGGCAATGAAGTAACAGATGAAATTTTAGATAACCCGAATATTTCTATTGTGTTCGACGAGGCAGAAAACCGTCTACATACTGCTAAAGCAATAATGGGTTTAACAATGTGACTTGAAGGGTCATTCTTAGTAAAGTGAAGAATCTAAATAAACATTAGTGAGAAATCCTTGCTACACATAGTTTCTCAGGAATTAAAATGATAGCATACTTTTACAAATGTTTCGATTGCGGGAAAGAATTCTCTTCTAAACAGATTGAAGAAAATTTTATTTATCTATGCCCGGTATGTGGAAAAGCAGAACGTAATAAACCCTTGAAGGGGGTTCTGACTATCGAATATGATTATAAGTTGTTGAAAAAAAAACTATCGAAAGAGAAATTCCTAAAACTCACCCCGGGAAAATTATGGCAGTATAAATCGCTCTTGCCTCTTAAAAAATATCCATCAAATAAAATTCTTGCACGTTTAGAACTTTGCAACTCGCCGATATTAAATTATAAAATAGATTGTAAAGAACTACTCTTGTTTGATGATACCCGAAATCCTACGTTATCATATAAGGACCGTGCCAGCTCTCTTATTGCATTGAAAGCACTTGAGTTAGGTATTAGCGAGATTTCAGCAGCTTCAACCGGAAATGCCGGTTCGTCGCTTGCGGGTATTTGCGCACGACTCGGAATTAAATCTCACATTTTTGTTCCTTCAACAATTCCAGACGCAAAGCGGATTCAGATTCAATCCTTTGGAGCGTTTATTTATCTTGTTGATGGAAGTTATGACGATGCATTCGATCTTTGTCTGGAAATATCATCAGCGAAAAATATTTACAACAGAAACACAGCATATAATCCATTAACAATTGAAGGGAAGAAATCGGCTGCATTTGATATGTTTATTCAGCTAAAAGGGAATTTGCCGGATTATATTTTTGTTCCTGTAGGCGATGGAGTTATAATCTCTGGATTGTTCAAAGGATTTTATGATTTGAAAAAACTCGGCTGGATTAAAAAATATCCCCGGCTTATTGGGGTGCAAGCAAAAGGAAGTGATGCAATTGTCCGGTATTTAGAAAAAGGGGAATTTGTTTTCCGTAGTGCCTCAACAGTTGCTGATAGTATTTGTGCGGCGGCACCCAGAAATCTTTATATGGCAGCAGCTGCAATTCGATTAACAAACGGAGAAGCATTGCGTGTAAGTGACAATGATATTTTGGAAGCACAAAAAATTATTTCGTCAGAGTTGGGTATTCTAGTTGAGCCATCGTGCGCGGTTACTTACGCTGCTCATAAAGAGTATGTTCAAAATAATCAGATATCTGTCAAATCGAATGTTATGTTGATGATGACTGGAAATGGATTGAAAGATACCTCTGCGATGTTAAAATTGAATTTAAAACCGAAAATATATACCTCCGAGCAGCTTAGAAAATTGTTCCGAGTAAAATGAAAATAAGCGGACTCATTATAGCAGCCGGCCTATCTAGTAGAATGAATTCATTCAAACCGCTTCTTAGAATTAAGGATCAAACAATAATTCAAGTAATTGTCGATAAACTGCTGAATGTATGTGATGATGTTGTTATTGTAACTGGTTTTAAGTCTGATGAAATTAAAAATGCAATTATAAAATCCGACCGAATAAAATTTGTGAATAATGCAGAATATGAAAAAGGAATGTTTTCATCACTGAAAAAAGGATTGGGTGAATCGGGTAATTCAGATTGGACGATTTATCATTTTGTAGATCAGCCATTTTTACCAGAGAGTTTTTATTCAGATTTTGTTACCCGGATAGATCAGAATTATAACTGGATCCAACCGGAATTTAACTCGGTCAAAGGTCATCCAATTCTTATTAGCAGATCAGTTTATCAAATCATATTAAATGAGAGCGATGGAGGATCTTTGAGAAGTGTTAGTTCAAATAGCTTTATCAAAAAACTTGTCTGGAGCTGTAATTATCATCAGATTCATGATGATCTGGATACACCGAAAGAGTTTAAGAAGCTCCTTTCACGGGAAGGAATTGATTTATGAAAGATCTGAAACTATGGAACTTCGTTCTGGATAATATCAAAAAAAACAAAAAAGTAATTCTTACAACAGTTTTGGAATCCAAAGGAAGCTCACCTGGTAAAGCTGGATTTAAAATCGCTGTTTCAGAAGACGGCAAGCATATTGGTACAATAGGCGGCGGTGAAATGGAATTTAACTTGTTGAATGAATGTAATAAACTTCTGGATTCAAAAAAGAAAATACATCTTCACCGAAAATTGTATCATAGTAAAAAAGTAAAAAAATTACAGTCCGGACTGGTCTGCCAGGGCACTCAAACCAATTTTACATTATCGCTTGAAAAAAAAGATTATGAGAGAGTTGAATTCATAATAAAAGCATTTGAAAAAAAAGAACCAGCAATTTTAATATTATCTCCTGATGGTTTAAAAATTAAAAAGAGTTTTAAGAATGATGAACACATCAATTACAATTACAAATCAGAGAGTGATTGGAGGTATGAAGAAAATATCGGTGCAAAAGATACACTTTATATAATAGGAGGCGGTCATGTAGGTCTTGCTCTTTCAAATCAAATGGAATTACTCGGATTTCACATTGTTGTTTTTGATAACCGTGCAGATGTTCAAACAATAAATGAAAACAGATCTGCTGATGAGATAGTAATTGCTTCGTATGATGAAGTCGGAAGTTACATAGAAGAAGGTGATTACTCTTATGCAGCAATTGTAACATCGGCTTTACCCACTGATAAGATAGCGCTTAAACAAATTATTAATAAAAAACTCAAATACATCGGATTGATGGGAAGCGATGCAAAGTTGAAAAGAATATTTGGTGAGTTGGAATCCGAAGGAATTAAGAGATCGTTATTTAAAAAAGTTAATGCACCGATAGGAATAGAAATAAATAGCAATACAGTTGAAGAAATAGCAGTCAGCATTGCCGCACAAATAATTAAAGTAAAGAACTCTAAGAATTAGCGGATTTGTTTATGAACACTGTTGAAAAAGTTGAAAAGAAATTCAAAGAATTATTCAACGAAACACCGCTTCTTGTTCGTTCTCCCGGCCGCGTTAACCTTATTGGTGAACACACTGATTATAATATGGGATTTGTTCTTCCCGCAGCAATTGATAAAGCAATTTATTTTGCTATCACACCACGAAGCGATGATATCTGTAATCTTCACTCGGTCGATTTTAATGAAAGCAGCCAGCATCCAGTATCCAAAATCCAGCATCAAGAAAAACACTGGGCAAATTATTTGCTTGGTGTGGTTGATCAAATACAAAAGTTGAGATACACAATAAAAGGATTTAACTGTGTATTTGGCGGTGATATTCCTATTGGCGCCGGGCTTTCATCATCGGCAGCAATTGAAGCGGGGTTGGCTTTTGCAATCAATCATATTTTTAATCTGGGTATAGGAAAACTTGAACTTGTAAAATTAGCTCAGCGTGCCGAGAATGAATTTGTAGGTGTAAAATGCGGAATCATGGATCAGTATATAAATATTTTTGGAAGTGAAAAAAAAGTTTTAAGAATAGACTGCCGCACACTTGAGTATGAATATCATCCATTTGAAAGAGAGGATTTGAGAATAGTACTTTGTAATACGATGGTTAGTCATTCACTTGCATCTTCCGAATATAACAGGAGAAGAGCTGAATGCGAAGAAGGTGTTAAAATATTACAACGGCACAATTCCGGAATAAAAAGTCTGCGCGATGCAAATATTGATTTAATTGAAAAATTCAAATCAGAATTGACTAAAGATGTTTATAACAGATGTAAGTACGTTGTATGTGAAAACGAGAGACTCATCAATGGATGCCAGGATCTTGGCAGAAATGATTTTATTTCTTTTGGCAGCAGAATGTATCAATCACACGAAGGACTACGGGATCTTTACGAGGTAAGCTGTAAAGAGCTCGATTTTCTTGTTGAAATTGCATCCGGTCAGAAGGGTGTTTTTGGATCAAGAATGATGGGGGGTGGATTTGGCGGCTGCACGATCAATATAATTGAACACCGCAAAGTGAATGAGTTCATCTCAGAAGTATCGGGGAAATATCAGATAGAATTTGGCAAAAAACCCGATACCTATATTTGTACGATTGAAAACGGAACTGGATTACTTCAATAATATTGTCTCAAAATTTCTTTTGAATAGAAGTAATCCGATTACATTTCTAGTTATATCCTCTTTCGTTAAATGGATTTAACTTAATGTGCCAAACTTTTTCGAGAGCTTTGATATCATACGAATAATCGTAAGCCGGATCCTCGCGCGGTTTTACAATCTCAAGAACTTCGAAAGAAAAATTATCCTTTCCAAATTGATTATACTCATCCTGTAACTTCTTGTTAATGTGAGTTCCGGTTTCTAAAGTGAACAGATGAGCGTTAAACTTAGCCGGAATATTTTTACTCCCGCCAATAAAAATTTTACCGTTTACCAGATTGCGGATTTGATAAACACCCATCTGCCGCAAGGACTGTTTATATTCTCTTTTAATTTCTCTTTTATCCATTGTTTAGAATCCTTTAATATTTTCATTATTAAGCCAGTAAATATGATTATCCCGTTTAAGAACTTTTTCCTCAATCAGCAGCCGTCGTATTGTGCAATAATCATCATAATTTTTCATAATTATTTTATTAACATCCTCTTCGCTGTATTTGAAATCCGGTTTAAACTTTTTTGCAAACTCGTTCAGTACAATATTTCTTTTCTTCCTTTGAACAGGAATGCGAATTAGTCTATCCTTTTTGTAGAAAGCGTGCAGAACTTTCTGTCTATACTTCTCAAGACGCTCTTCGTGAGAGTACTTTTCAATATCTTCAAAATCGGTTATTTCTTTTAAAGTTAGTTTGAAAATGTCTTCATTAATTTTATAGATAATATAATATTGCTCCTTTGTTTGGGTTACAAGTCCCGCACTTTCCAGTTTCTTTAAGTGAAACGAAACTGTAGAAGCAGCAAGTTTCAAGCGGTGAGCAATCTCTTCCACATACTGCGGTTTATCTATCAATGAATTGATTATTCTTAGCCGTGATGTATCGGCCAATGATTTCATAATTGTAATAGATTTTGTTATGTCCATAATTTTTCAATATTTGTTTCGATAATTGTCGAAACAAATATAAACGTTTTGCAGATACCCGTCAATCTGTTTCTATAAATATCGAAATAAAATATTTAATATTGTCCGGAACCAATGAGGTATTAGGGGCATCTAAACTATCAAACGAACGGAGATTAAAATGGTAAACGAATTCAAAGTTAAGGGACAGGAACTGATTGATAAAGTTGAAGAACTTATCAAAGAGGGAAATGCCCGTAGAATTATAATTAAGGATGAAAAGGGGAATACATTCATCGAAATCCCAGTAACCATTGGAGTGTTGGGGGCATTGTTTGCACCGATATTAACTGCGGTTGGCGCACTTGCCGGTGTTGCGGCAAATTTTACGGTAGAGGTAATTAGAAAAGACTCTGTCGAACCTCAATCAACCGACAGTGTGAAAACGGATAACTGAAACCTTACCTTTTATGATGCGGCATATCAAATGGAATTACGAGGGATAATTCTACTAATCCTTTCAACTCGCCGTTTTCGAACCACGGGGATTGATAGATTAGTTTCTTTATCCCGTTCTTTTCTATTGTATAAATATTAACACTTTTGTTTGCAATCAGATCTTTAATAATTGCTACAGAATTATCCGAATGGCAATCGAATAAACTCTTGCCGATTAATTGATATCCGCCATCATCTTTAAACACTTCGGCGGAGCTATCATTCATTTCAATAATATCTCCATTAAGATCACAAACTGTAACTGCAACGGAAAATTCTTTTAACCATGCATTTGCCATTATACATCCAACATAATTTTTAAAATTATTTCGACATCATTGACGAACATTTCGACTTCACTGTCACATCAAGCGAAATAGCTTAGAGGAAAATCGTCTTTTTGTTTCATTTTTCCAAATAATATCATTGGCACAATAATTAATATATAAGAAGCGAAACATTATTTATAAACAAAAGGAGGTACAAAATGAAACGCTTAGCATTATTAACATCAGTTCTTTTTTTAGTATTCTTTTTCGCATCAAATAGTTATGCACAAACCACACCATCCGGTAACGGTAAAGGTGCAAAATTAAACTGGGTTGATGCAGATGGCGATGGAATCTGCGATAACGTAGGTACATCCCAGCAAGGTGTTAACAGATCAGGAAAAGGCTACGGTAAGAAAGATGGTTCTGGAAATCCGGTAAAACCACAGGACGGAACTGGATTTGGTAAAAAAGGCGGTAATGCAACTGGTACAGGAGCATGTGACGGAACAGGTCCAAAAGGTAGTGCAAATCGCGGCGGTAGAAAGTAAGCTTCCAAAATATTCCCCCCCAATAATGCCAATATAAAGCGTGAGTCCATCTCACGCTTTTTTATTTAATAGAGAATCAGGAATAATTATAAAGTAGATAAATATTTATACAAAAGTTGAAGTAAAATTACACAGATGCTTGCAACCATACTTAATTAACTATAGCTCAGAAATAGATTTCAGTGCTCAAGGAAATATTCCGGACAGGCGCAAGATTACCTAAAAACTCTATGTAGTAATAGTTAAAAATATTTTTAACATTCAAGTAAACTTTAGCGGGAATATTCCATAGAAGGAAATTATAACCGGTGGTTATGTCGGTAACATAAACTGGAACACGTTTATCGCCATCTACAACTAGTGCAAGTGGCGGCTCAACTAACTGGTTATCAATTTCTTCTATTCTACTCCAATGCCTGAAGTCAATTCCAAAATCAAACTGTCCGGGCGAATATCTAATTTGTGCATAAACAGAATTTCTTGGACGGTATTTCATAGAAATGTTTTTTTCGATATCCCGTGCCCATAAGTAGTTATAACCAATTGTAATTTTTAATTCATCCGGAATTAGAAACCACTCAGCAATAGTTTCAATTCCCTGGATGCGAGCTTTGGTTAAATTTATAAATTGAATATCACCTTCTTTTGTAAGATTGGGCTCAATAAAGTTATTATACTCGGTTTGAAAGAATGTCACGTCAAAATTCAGATTTGATGAGTATTTATATTGACCGCCAAGCTCAAATGACAAACTTGTTTCCGATGTTAAATTGGGATTTTCTTTAATTCCCACTCCGCCGCCAACAGCCGTCGATGTAAAGACTTCTGCCGGGGTAGGTGCTCGAAATCCCGTTCCTATAGATCCACGCAAAATTAAATCATCACTCAGCTTATAGTTTAATCCAAGTCGCGGGGTTATGGCATGTTTACCGGTAAGTGTATCAATTTTTATAAAATCGTAACGCAACCCGATTGTTGCAATCATTCGCTCTATTCCCTTAAACTCAGCCTGAAAGTATGCGCCGCTTCCAAAGAATTGTGGATTCTTGAAAATGTTTGAAGTTACATCTGCATACGAAGCTTCTAACCCTGTTGTCAACACAAAATCATCCGATGCAATATAATTTGACAATACTTCCCCTCTAAAAAGATTTGCTGTTGAACTCGTAACCTCCAATCCGTAACCGTCAAAATGTGTTCTGTAATAACTTCCTTTAATTTCTCCCGATAATTTTTCATTTAAGCGGTGATGATAAATCAACCCGTTAAAAATTCTGTTCGATAAAACATAGTTCCCGTTTTCATCGTCTTTAGGAACAAGTGCGTTACGAGAATCTTTCCAGTATAAAAAATTACCGCGGTTTGAATAGAGATAGTTTGAAAAGAAAAGGAGATAGTTTTCCGGTGTAAAATTGTAATTTAGTTTTATATGACCGAGGTAGCGTTTATAGTAATCATTCTGGCGGTAACTCATGTTATCGAATTTTTTCAAAGACAAAGTATAACCTAAATTATCAAATGAACCGGAATGAGTAACTTCAGCGCCGTAATAAGTTCTGTATTTATTATCCCAGTTCCATGAATCATGAGTGGTTTTATCATAAGCACCCATGTAAGTCTTAACATAAGTAACTGGTGTTTGTACTTTAGATTTTGTAATGATATTAATTACACCGCCTATTGCAGAAGAACCGTATAGAGAACTGGAAGGACCTTTAATTACTTCAACGCGCTCAATATCGGAAAGTGGAATTAATTCCCAAACTACATCACCGTTATCACCGGCATAAAGTGGAATTCCGTTGATGGCAACGAGTACTCTTGCACCAACACCTTTGCTGTACCCACTTGAACCGCGAATACTAACCTGTTCCAAATTAACCTGAACACCCGGAATGTATCTAAGCATCTCATCAAAGGTGATAAAGTTCTTGCGGTTAATATATTCAGGTTTAATTATGGTTGTGCTTGCAGTAAGGTCTTCTAACTTCTGCTCATATTTAGAGGCACTAACAATAACCTGTTCGGTTTCGTAAGTTGTTTCTTTTAATACTACAGTTAGTGGTTTGGTTGATTGATCAACTTTTATGTTCCTAACTATTCTCTTTCCATAACCGATGGAAGAGATTTCCAGATCATATACACCAAACGGAATATTTTTTATTTCAAAATTACCTTTTATATCGGAAGCGTCGCCAAATGAAGTCCCGGATAAAATTAGATTTGCACCAATAACTGGCTGTGCTTTGTCGCTAATTACTTTTCCTTTAATTGATGCTGTTTGAGCAAATGAATTAATCAGTGGTAGAAGCAAGAACAGTAATAATATTTTTTTCATGAATTTCTCTTTAGCGTTCATAATAAACTCCTCCGGTTACATTGGCGGTTGAGGCGGAGGATTATTAAAATCAACATTTATATTTATATTCGGTGAAACCTGATTGGAACGGATTATCAAACTTGCCGGTTTTGTTTGATCATTATTTATGCAGTAAACACCAACTACATTCCAATCTTTTCTCTGGAAAGAAATTTCAGGAGTTTTGGATTGAGCAACAACTACATATTTATATTCACCGGGCCATAACTGAAGAATATTTACAAAACTTTTTTCCAGTGAGTTATAGTTAAAAGTCTGACTCTTATAAGGTATTGAGTCAACCACAAAACTTAAATTTGGAAGGAAAAAATCCTCAGTTTTTAGAATCGGGTTTTTGAATACAACTATATGAGTTCTCTTAATTCCATCCGGCCATGTTCCGGTAAAATTAACATTCCCGCTAAATCCGCCCGGTATAATTGGTTCTCCGGGCTCTATCCCTTTATCACATCCATTCAAACAAATAATTAGAACTAATGATAGAGCTAATAGTTTTTTAAGCATCTAAGACCCTTAATCTTAATACCCGGTAAATATAGAAGATTACTTTTAAATCACCAATAGAACAAATTACCAGTTCAATTTTTGTGCTATTTATTTTCTATATCCCGGTATTAGTGTGGATTTTAATTAAGCCGATTGTTATGATAATGCAAAGATTTTTCAAAGTTTTGAAAATAATCCTGCACAAATATTATCTGCCAATCATTTTAATTCTCCTGACGAATTTTTCATTGTTATTCGGTCAGGAGAAAAATTACCGGTTCAATCAAATTAAACTGGAAGAAGGACTTTCACAGAGTTCTATTTATTGCATGCACCAGGATAAAAAAGGATATCTCTGGTTTGGAACAGCAAACGGATTGAACCGCTACGACGGATATAATTTTAAAGTTTTTTCTAACGACCCGCTTGATACAACAACAATTTCGGACAATAGTATTTTATCAATTGATGAAGATGAAAACGGAATTATTTGGATCGGAACAACGGATGGAATATTGAATCGTTATGACCGTAAAACCGGAATGTTCAAGAGGATAAATATCACTTCCGGAGTTAAAGCAGTCAGTTCTCCAGAAAAATTCAATTTTGATTTTCCATTGCCTTATTCACGGTATAATGATAGATCTATTACAGCAATAAAAACAGGAAATGATAACTCGCTATGGATAGGAACTTGGGGGCTGGGTCTTTTTAAGTACGAAAGAAATTCCGGAAAAATAATCAGGTTCAGTAGCGAATCTGATAATCTAACCGGATTTAATTCTAATAGAATTAAAAAAATTATTAAAGAGGTAAATGATTTCTGGGTAGGAACAATCGATTCCGGATTATATAAATTAATTGAGAGTAATGGAAAAATTACGTTTACACATTACAATAACAAATTTGAAACAGGTATTAACAGCGACCAAATAATTGATTTATTAAACGATAAAGATGGAAACCTTTGGATTGCAACTTATGGTGGCGGATTAAATCTATTATTGAAAAATGACAAACTTTTACCACCTGAAAAAATTAATATCAGAAAATTCATTTATAATCCCGTTGTAAAGAATTCCATTTCAAGTAATTTTATTACAGCATTAATTCAGGATAGATCAGGTTCAATATGGATTGGTACATTCGGCGGCGGGCTTAATAAATTTGATTTTGGAAAAAATAAATTTATAAGCTTCCGAAATGATCCCGGTATATCAACAACTATTTCCAAGAACGAAATTCTCTCTTTACTAGAAGATTTTTCCGGGAATATTTGGATCGGTTCGCATTTAGGAAAAGGGTTAAGCAAGTATGAACCCTTTGGTCTAAAATTCAAACAACTGAGCAGAGACCCATTAAATAAAAATGGTCTTAATGATGATGTGGTATGGGCAATTGCAGAAGCTGGTGATGGTAATCTGTTGATTGGGACTTACAAAGGAGGTTTAAATATCTGGGACAGAAAAAAGAATCAATTCTTCAGCTATCAATTTAATCCTCAAAATCCTAATTCAATAAGCGACAATCATATTAGAACAATATTATTTGATAGCAGAAATCTTTTATGGATTGGAACATTTAATGGCGGACTAAATCTTTTTCACAATAATCGTTTTATCAACTTTAAAAATGATCCACGCGATAGTTTAAGTCTGCGCGCTAATCAAGTTCAATCTGTTTTCGTTGATAAAGAATTGAATACATGGATTGGAACATTTGGCGGAGGGCTTCACAAAATAGAACCGTTTTTTAATCTTCCCGGTAAATTATCTTTTAAGAATTATAAAAATAATTCAAACGATCCATTCAGTTTAAGTGATAATAGAGTGTACACCGTTTTTGAAGACAGCGAGGGAATATTATGGATTGGAACATTCGGCGGCGGGTTGAACAAGTTTGATAAAAACAGAGAGCATTTTATCTGTTATAAAAATATTGCCGGAGATGAATCGAGCTTAAGTGATAACCGCGTAATGGGAATTTATGAAGACAAATCTAAAAATCTCTGGATTACTACTTATGGCGGCGGATTATTAAAATTTGACAAACGAAAAGAAAAATTTATACGCTATGACAAAAAGAACAGAATTTACAGCTCGGTTGTTTATGGAGTTCTTGAAGATAATAATGGAAATCTCTGGATAAGTTCAGATAACGGTATTTTTAAATTCTCCCCAATATCGGAACTCTTTACTCAATACGACCTGAGCGATGGATTGCAAAGTCTTGAGTTTAGCGGAGGTGCTTACTTCAAATCACGATCGGGCGAAATGTTCTTTGGTGGAATTAACGGACTAAATTATTTCCATCCGGACAGCATTAAAGAAAATTATTTTGTCCCGCCAATAGCTATTAGTTCAATCAGGGTTTTTAATGAACCGTTAAAAAGTGAAATTGATTCTGTCTATTTATCGTATGATCAGAATTTTCTGTCTATTGAATTTTCGGCTCTCGATTTCACAAGTCCCTCTGATAACCAGTATGCATATATTTTAGAGGGAATAGAAGACGAATGGCATTTTGTAGATTCGAGAAGAAGAGTTGCAAGTTATACTAATCTAACTCCCGGCGAATATGTTTTCCGTGTAAGAGGTTCTAATAATGATGGTGTGTGGAACAATGTTGGAACAGAACTCCACATATTTATTTCTCCGCCATACTGGCAAACATGGTGGTTTATTACGCTTGCGGTTATGTTCGCTGCGTTTATAATCTATTATATAGGAACTATTCGTTATAGAAATCTACTATCAATTGAGAAACTGAAAAGTAAATTATCTGCCGATTTACATGACAACGTCGGGTCCGGACTCACGGAAATTTCGATACTTAGTGAGCTGGCAGCTAACGAAATAAAATTGAACCACGTTGATTCTATACGCAAGATTAATACAATTAGCGAGAAAGCAAGAATGCTTATAGACAACATGAGCGACATTGTGTGGATGGTTAATCCACAGCGCGATTCACTCTATCATGTTATTCTCCGTCTTAAAGATTCATACAGCGATCTGCTCAATTCTATGGGTATTTCCTTCGCTACAGTAAACCTCGAAAAGTTCTCTTCTGTTAAACTTCAGATGGAATACAAGCAGAATTTATTTTTGATCTTCAAGGAAGCAATTAATAATTCCCTTAAGCATAGCGGGTGTAAATCAATTACTTTAGAAGCTAATATCGTTAAAGATATTTTAGAATTAATTCTAGTTGATGATGGACTTGGAATGGATCTTGAAAAAATAAAATATGGCAATGGAATTTTGAATATGAAAAGCCGGGCAACACTTATCGGCGGATCGCTTGAAATTGAGTCCGATAATTCCGGTACAAAAATAAAATTTAGTGGAAAAATCGGACGATTAAAATAATCCACTCTGCAATTAATTTCTTTTACCTGTTATGCAATATTTCAATCCCATAATTGTCTAAAATAACTTACTTTTGTTGTGTAACATTTTTTTCTTAGAATGATAAAAGTAGCAATAATAGAAGACAACACAACAATTAGAGATGGTCTTGCTGCTCTAATTAATGGCACGTCTGGTTACAGTTGTGTCGGCTCATTCCCGGATTGTGAGTCGTTCCTATATAAAATTCCCACACTCGATGCGAATGTTGTATTAATGGATATCGGGTTACCGGGCATGAGCGGAATAGACGGAATTTCACGTGCAAAAAAAATTAAACCGAATCTGAATATTCTAATGCTTACTGTTTACGAGGATAGTCAATCGGTATTTAATGCACTTTGTGCCGGAGCTTGCGGTTATCTTGTAAAAAAAACTCCTCCCATCAGATTATTAGAAGCAATTAAAGATGCGTTTGAAGGGGGAGCTCCAATGAGTTCTTTAATTGCTCGCCAGGTTATCACACTCTTCCAGCAGAATGTTGGTCAGCAAAACGAAGATAAAGATTCTCAGCTTTCATCCCGGGAAAAAGAAGTACTAACATCACTTGCTGATGGAAATAATTATCAATCTATAGCAGATAAACTTTTTATTAGTGTTGATACCGTCCGACATCATATACGTAATATTTACCGTAAGCTTCATGTTCATTCACAGTCCGAAGCTGTCGCTAAAGCTATAAGAAAAGGAATTATTTAAATAAAATAAAGGGGAATTGAAATGAGATCCAGAGTGATCAGGAAAAAATTACTTCAATTTGTTTTAATTTCATTTCTTGCCTTAACTATCAGCAGCTGTATGCCCGGCAGTGTTGCAATGAGCGAAAAAAGTCCAGCCGGATTTTTTATGGGAGTATGGCACGGTTGGATTGCACCGGTCTCGTTAGTCGTTGGATTATTTAATCCTTCTATTAAAATATATGAAAAGGAAAACACCGGCTGGTGGTACGATCTTGGCTTTTATGCTGCAATCATAAGCGGATTTGGTGGAATTTCTTTATCAAGGAAAAGAAAAAAGTAGGGTGGGGAAACACGAATTCCTTCTCATCGAAGTTAAATTACAAGCAGTCGATTATCAAATAACCAGCAATCGATAACCCATTAATCGAAAAACTGGCAACCTTCAACCAGTTCACCAATAATCCTACCGCATAATCATGTAGGTCGGTGCATTTTTTAATCTCCTTTTTCAAAAAAACTACACATCTGTGCTGTTGAAAAACCGTTTTGCAATTAATATTTAGAACTCAGAAACAATACAAATTATGTTTGGCTGGATTGTGAGGGGAAATCCAGCAATTGACAACAAAAACCTAACAATAGATTGGAGGGGCAAATGGAAGAAAGATTAAATCAAAATCCACTTTCGGAATTGATTCCAGATGATGTTTACTCTCTCTTAACAAGCCGCGGTCTAATAGATGAAAAGTCTGTCCGCGATTATATAATAAGGAAGAAATTTAAAACTCTTCGCTCTAGCAAAGTTAGTGCAAGTGATGCAATTGAAAGATTGAGAGAAGAGTATCCATATCTTCAGTTCGATACCATCAGAAAAATTGTTTATCAGCCCAAAAGTTAACCCCACATAGATACTCCTCTTAGAAAAGCAAAGCCGGGCAATCAATATGTTACCCGGCTTTTTTATTTGCAATTGAATGTTTTTTATAAGATAAAATCATTTCTATTTTTCTTAAATTTGCGGCAACATTTTTTTTGATAAATTTACATTGTTTCAAAAATTTGTTTGAATGAACAAATCTTTCGCGTAAATTCAACGCTGAATAAAAAACCGGATGCGGTTCACAATAAATTCTCAAATTAAATAGGGAGTCTTTATGCAAAGCAGTCTTTTTTGGTTTGTTCCTATTGCATCTGCTGCCGCCTTAGTATTTGCTTATCTTTTTTACCGTCAAATGATGAAGCAAAGCGAAGGTACTGAAAGGATGGCAACTATTGCTCTTTATGTTCGTAAAGGCGCAATGGCTTATCTTAAACAACAGTATAAAATTGTTGGATTATTCTTCGTTGGACTTACATTAATTTTTGCATTCCTTGCATATGTATTAAATGTTCAAAATCCCTGGGTCCCGTTTGCATTTATTACGGGTGGTTTCTTTTCTGGTTTAGCTGGATTTTTCGGAATGAAGACCGCAACCCAGGCATCTGCAAGAACCGCTAATGCTGCTCGCGAATCTCTAAATGCCGGTTTGAAAGTTGCATTTAGAAGCGGTGCTGTTATGGGATTGGTTGTTGTAGGACTTGGTTTATTAGATATATCAATATGGTTTTTAATTCTTAATCATTTTTATCCAGCCGAATTAAATGATGGACATAATCTTGTTATTATAACGACTACAATGTTAACATTCGGAATGGGTGCTTCCACACAAGCTCTGTTTGCGCGTGTTGGTGGTGGAATTTTTACGAAAGCTGCTGATGTTGGTGCCGACCTCGTTGGTAAAGTTGAAGCCGGTATTCCGGAAGATGATCCACGTAATCCGGCTACTATTGCAGATAACGTTGGCGATAATGTTGGTGATGTTGCTGGAATGGGTGCCGACCTTTATGAATCTTATTGTGGTTCAATTTTAGCTACTGCTGCTCTTGGATCTGCCGCATTTTTAGGAAACCCAGAATTACAATTCAAATCGGTTTTAGCACCTATGTTAATTGCTGCCATTGGAATTGTTCTTTCAATAGTTGGTATCTATTCTGTAAGAACAAAAGAAGATGCAAAACTAGGGGATTTACTTAAGTCCTTAAACCGCGGTATTAATTTCAGCTCAATCCTGATTGTAATCTTTTCCTTTATAATAGTTAAAATGCTCGGTTTTGATAATGCGATTGGAATTTGGGGCTCTATTGTTACCGGTCTGGTTTCCGGAATAATAATTGGCAAAGCAACTGAATATTTTACAGCCTATGAATATAAACCTACAAAATTTGTAGCCGATAATGCAAAGACAGGACCCGCTACTGTAATTATTTCTGGACTGGGTGTTGGAATGATGTCTACTGCAATACCGGTATTGGCTGTCGGTGTTGCAATTATATTAGCATATTTATTTGCCGCGGGATTTAATTTTGCAAATATAAATATGGGATTGTATGGAATAGGTATTGCTGCAGTTGGAATGCTTTCTACGCTTGGGATTACATTAGCAACTGATGCCTACGGGCCAATTGCAGATAACGCCGGTGGTAATGCAGAAATGAGCGGTCTTGGTAAAGAAGTTAGAAAGAAAACAGATGCATTGGATTCACTCGGTAACACAACCGCTGCAACAGGTAAAGGATTTGCTATCGGTTCAGCGGCATTAACAGCTCTTGCTCTGCTTGCATCATTCATTGAAGAAATTAAAATAGGACTGGTAAGGGCAGGAAAAGAAATAATAGAACTTGGTAACGGAGTTATTGTTTCAACACAAAAAGCCGGTATTATGGATTTGATGGAATACTATGAAATAAATCTGATGAATCCGAAAGTATTAGTTGGTGTATTTATTGGATCGATGATGGCGTTTTTATTTTGCGGGTTAACAATGAATGCTGTAGGACGCGCTGCTTCAAGAATGGTTGATGAAGTTAGAAGACAATTCAAAGAAATTGCAGGAATATTAGAAGGTAAAGCAGAACCGGATTATGCTCGCTGCGTTGAAATTTCTACTAAAGGTGCACAGATAGAAATGATTCTCCCATCAACTCTTGCCATAACAATTCCAATTGTTACAGGAATTATTTTTGGTGTTGCTGGTGTAATGGGATTATTAACCGGCGGTCTGGCAAGCGGATTTGTTCTCGCTATTTTCATGGCCAATTCAGGCGGATCATGGGATAATGCAAAAAAATATATTGAAGAGGGTAACCTCGGCGGTAAAGGTTCTGAAGCTCATAAAGCCGCTGTTATTGGCGATACAGTTGGTGATCCTTTTAAAGATACATCGGGCCCAAGTTTAAACATTCTTATTAAACTTATGAGTATGGTTTCTATTGTTATGTCCGGATTAATTGTTACTTATCATATTCTATAACATAAATGAAGAGGTAGTAAATGAAGAAGTTAGTAGTAATATTATTATTTGTGTTTATTTCATTTCCGGTTTTAGCACAACATGAACACGAAACATCGTCGGATGTTCCTGAATTAACCGCATTCCATGAAGTTATTTATCAGTTATGGCATACGGCATGGCCGGAAAAAAATATTTCCATGCTTAAATCTCTCTTACCGGATATTCAAAAAGGGATGGAGAAAATTAATTCGGTTGAATTAAAGGGAATATTACAGGACAAAAAGCCGAAATGGGAAGAGGGGCTTAAGAAACTGAATGATTGTGTGGTTGCTTACAAAACTGCCATTGATAAAGATAATACGCAAGCAATATTGGATGAGGCAGAAAAACTTCACGCTCTTTACGAAGGTCTGGTTCGCGTCGTAAAACCGATGGTTAAAGAAGTTGATGCTTTTCACCAGGTTCTTTATATGTTGTATCACTATTATGCACCTGAATATAACCTGGCTAAGATTAAAGAAGCGGCTGCAGAAATGAAATTAAAAATTGAAGATGTTTTGAAATCACAACTTTCAAAACGTTTGGAATCGAGAACAGAAAAATTCACTGCTGCAAGAAATGATCTTAATAAAGCGGTAAATGAATTGAATAATACTGTTGCTAAAGGGAATAAGGATGCAATTATTTCTGCAGTTGATAAAGTGCATAATAAATATCAGGAATTAGAGAAGGTATTTGATTAGGCAAATAAAAAGCCCTCTCTAATTGAGAGGGCTTTATAATTTATGTCGCTATTACTACAGAATTTCTATTCTTTATTAATGATATAATGTTCTCTACGATCCGTACTGCTGATATTCATATATTGTAGAGATAAATGGTATAAGCAGCGCAAAGAAAAGTATTATACCAAGAACCATTAAAACCAATCCGATAATAATAAGTATCTTAATTATCTTAAAGTATTTGGCTTGTAATTCGAATCCGGCTCGCATAGCTCTTGCATCATTAGTCATCTTAAAAATTTCGAATTGTTCGGCGGCTTCACGAATTCGTATACCGATAAATATGTATGGAATGCCAACAATGGCACCGATTATTGAAAGGCAATTAAGAGCGCCCATTATTATTACAAACATGCCTACGAACTTCATGTCCTTAATCATTTGTGTGAAGATCATCTGGAAAAATGTTGGCTGTTTTAAAGTACCTTCCGATTCCATATTAATACCATCTAATTGATCCATAAATTCTCCTTATTAGTTTTGTAAGTTCGTCTTCAGTTGAAGAGAATCCACTAAAGGAAGTACTACCAGAATAAAATTCTATAAAATAATTGATCCTTCAATAGCCGGAGATTCCAAAACAGAACTCTTTCCCCTTTCCCATCCCCAATTACATCTGACAATAAATAAACTTTATTCTATCAATCAAGAATTTTCAGATACTCAGTTAAAAAATCTTGTGCCCAATTCGTTTCGACTGAAACCCAGAACAGCATGTTTGACGACGTAAACACATAATGGGTTTGTCCCATACCATATGTTCGATAAATGTTTCTTCCGGAAACGCTAATGTAAGTTCCATTAGTAAAGACGGAATTTTCGGGAGAGATCTTTTCAGTCATCTTTTTATAATTATTATTAGAAGCAGATTCATTATCATAAAATGTAACATAAATTATGGCATTGCCTTTAACTCCACCGTAAAAACCAATTTCATTCCTTTCGATTGTAACCGGATTAAAATGGAGCCGGTTAACAAAATTTTTTGCTTCGGAACCGGTAAGCTTCCTTGTTAAATTTAATTCAAAAAAATATTCGGGAAATATCTCCTGATCTTTCGAGCAGAAAGTTAATAGAATAAAAATTAAAAAAATGGGGTAGCTCTTTTTTCTCATTATTACACGGTTTTAATTTTTTTCAAAGAAAATATAATAATATTTAGTAAAACTGTTTCTTGAGAATCTCTTTTTTTGACTATAAGTTTATATTGTTAAAAATGGTTTTGTTAATTATCCCTTTAATTTCAAATGAACGGGGCTGATATGAAAAAGTATTTCTCACCACTCTTAAAATCATTATCGCTAATCATAATTATTTCTTTTTTCTCAACTAATTTTATCTATGGACAGGAACAAAAACAGGAAGTTAAGAAATCAAAAATCAAATCTTATGCAGAAGTTATTACAAAAGAAGCTAAATCAAGCAATGGTGTTTTTACTGTTCATTTTGTAGATGGAAAATGGTTTTATGAAATTCCTAAAAATGAAATAGGAAGATTATTTCTATGGGTTTCTCAGATTAAAAAAGTTCAATCGAAACTTGGATATGGCGGAGTTGCCTACAATAATCAGGTGGTTAGATGGGACAAACGAAACGATCAAATATTACTTCGCCAAATTCAGTATGCTGTTGTTTCAGATGAAGAAAAAGCAGTTTATAATGCGGTCGATGCCTCAACATTTCCTCCGATATTAATGTCGTTCGATGTCCAGGCATACGGACAGGATAGCTCTTCTGTAATTGATGTAACAGAATTTCTAACTGCCGAAAAAACAGAATTCGTTCCCAAGAAAAACTATAATGCCAGAAGACTCGATCCGAAACGCACATTCATAGAAAAAATTACTGCTTACCCGGAAAATGTTGAAGCAGATGTTGTTCTTACTTTTGATGTTGATGTAGTTCCAACAGATAATACACTTGGAACAGTATCTGTAATGATGCATTACAGCATGGTTCATTTGCCAAAAGAACCAATGATGCCACGTCTCTCAGATTCCCGCGTTGGATTTTTTAGTATTTCACAGGAAGATTACGGTTATGATTCCCACCGGACAGAAATTAGAACCTATATTACACGATGGCGCCTCGATAAAAAGGATCCTTCATTAAAACTTTCTGAACCCATTAAGCCAATTGTATTTTACATTGATCGATCGGTTCCAGAAAAATGGAAACCTTATTTTAAGCAAGCAGTAGAAGATTGGCAGGTTGCTTTCGAACAGGCGGGATTTAAAAATGCAATAATTGCAAGGTACGCTCCTACAATTGAAGAGGATCCAAACTGGAATACTGAAGATGCAACAGTTTCATCTATAAGTTGGCTGCCAAGTACAATTGAGAATGCTTACGGTCCTCATGTGCACGATCCGCGAACAGGTGAAATTCTTGAAGCTGATATTAAAATCTATCATAATGTTATGAATTTACTTACCACATGGTATTTTAGTCAGGTTGCACCACTCGATCCACGCGCTCAAAGAATTCCACTTCCCGATGATTTAATGGGTGAATTGCTAAGGTACGTTGTTGCTCACGAGGTTGGTCACTCACTCGGATTTCCTCATAATGGGCGCGCAAGCTCTGTCTTTCCGGTTGATAGTCTAAGAAGTAAATCCTTCACTGAAAAGTATGGCAATGAAGCATCAATTATGGATTACGGAAGATTTAATTATGTTGCGCAACCCGGAGATAACGTTAGACTTTATCCCATGATAAGTATTTACGATAAGTTTGCAACTGAGTGGGGTTATTCACCAATTCCGGAAGCTAAAACTCCCGATGAAGAAAGACCATTCTTAGAAAAAATTGTAAGACGCCAGGACACAAATCCATTTCTTCAATTCAGTAATTTCTCTCAATACGATCCCTCTGCGCAAACAGAGGATATGGGTGACGATGGAATTTTAGCAACAGAACTTGGATTGAAAAATATTTATAGGATTATGGATTTTATCATTCCAGCCGGAACAACTAAAGAAGGTGACGATTATTCAATGTTGAATTTACTCTATGAAAGAGTATTGCAGCAAAGAGCAAGAGAGTTAGGTCATGTTGCTATGATTATTGGTGGTGTTAATAAAATTGATAAGCATATAGGACAATCCGGCGCTGTTTACAGTCTTGTTCCGTATGAACGACAGAAAAAAGCAATGAACCTTCTGTTGCAAGAAGGTTTTAAATTCAACCCGATATTAGTTAAAAGAGAATTGCTCGATTTGATTCAACCGTTTGGTAATGTTGATAGAATTACAAATGATCAGATAAGTCTGATAAAAAACTTATTAATCGATGCAAGAATTCAAAGGATGTCTGATGCAGAATCGAAAGCATATAAAGGAGAAAAAATTTATTCGGTTAGTGAATTTATTGGGGATCTAACAAACGGTATTTTCGGAGAGTTGAATGATAAGAGTGTTAGCATCGATCCATACCGCCGCAAAATTCAACGGGCGCTTATTGAAGAACTTGGAAATAAAATAAATCCGGAAAAACCAGCACTGCAAACACCAGTAACTACCGGAAGACCAACCCAGGCACCGGTTCAACAGGCAACTCAATTTACAGATTTACCACCAGTTGCCAGAGGTAAACTGATCGAATTAAAAAATAAATTAACAGTATCAGCTGCAAAATCAAAAGATGATATTACTAAATATCACTTACAGGATCTTGCCGCTGCAATAGATGTAATATTGAAGAAGGATAAATGAAGTGATGTGCCGGATTTATAATTTAATCCGGTATATTTTTTTATGCTAATTTATGAAAGGTAATTAAAATGGAATATGCATATTTAGGAAGAACAGGATTAAAAGTAAGTAAGCTTTGCCTGGGGACAATGAACTTCGGTCCTTATACATCGGAAGAAGATAGTTTTAAGATTATGAACCGTTCTCTTGAACTCGGTATTAATTTTTTTGATACAGCGAATGTATATGGATGGGAAAAAGGTGTTGGTGTTACAGAGAATATTATTGGTCGCTGGTTTGCTGAAGATAAAAACCGTAGAGACAAGGTTGTTCTTGCTACAAAAGTTTACGGTAAAATGGGCGATGGTCCTAATGATGCAAAACTTTCTGCGTATCATATCAAGAAAGCATGCGAAGATAGTTTAAAGAGAATGCAGACAGATCACATAGATCTGTATCAGATGCATCATATTGATAGGAATTCCCCCTGGGACGAAATTTACCAGGCAATGGATCAGTTAATTACTGAAGGTAAAGTGCTTTATGTCGGCAGCAGTAATTTTGCCGCATGGAATTTAGCTGAGGCATTTTACAAGGCAAAAGAGAGACACGCGCTTGGAATTGTTTCCGAACAAAGTATTTATAGTCTGCGTAATAGACATATAGAGCTGGAGGTAATTCCAGCGTGTAAAGCTTTTGGTATCGGATTGATTCCATGGAGTCCATTAGGCGGAGGAATTTTGTGCGGCGTTCTGGAAAAAGCAGCCGAAGGTAGACGAACAAGAGAGCCACTGCAGAAGTCGGTTGAGAAATTACGTCCTCTAATTGAAGCATATGAAAATTTGTGTAAAGAAATTAATCAAAGACCAGCAGATGTTGCACTTGCATGGGTGCTGAATAATCCGGTGGTGACTTCTCCGATTATCGGTCCGAGAACAGTTGAACAACTTGAAGAAAATGCTAAAGCACTTGAACTTAAATTGAGCGAAGAAACATTAAAAAAGCTTGATGAAATATGGCCGGGTCCGGGGGGACAGGCACCTGAAGCCTATGCATGGTAATATTTTAATTTATCAATTTGGCAAATAACATTTTATATGAATAATCAGGGGTTGGAATGAAAAAATCAAAATTATTTTTATTGTTGATATTAGTATTATCAATTATTGTTATACAAGACTCATCCGCACAAAAGAAAAAGCTCACCTACAAGCAGGTTTACGAAGGTGGCAGAGACATGCGCGCAATGATGATGATGGCGCGTCCTCAGGGCTGGGCAGACGAGAATCATTACCTGGAAACAAAAGCCGATCCGGCTAAACCCGGTTCCCGTCCTCAACTTATGAAAACAAATGTTCTCACCGGCGAATCCTCTTTATATGTTGATAACAGCGGAATAGAATTACCAGAAGGATTTTCAATTGAACGGCCTTCGGCTGTTAGTAAAGATTATAATTATTATCTGTTCAATCAGAAAAATAATCTCTACTTTTATTCACGCCCGGATAATTCCTTCAAACAATTAACACAAGATGACAAAGAGGAAAAGGTTCCTAAACTTTCTCCCGATGGTAAAAAAGCAGCTTATGTAAAAAATAATAATCTCTTTGTTTTTGATATTGATAACGATAAAGAAATTCAGATAACAAATGATGGGACCGACTTAATATATAACGGCTGGGCTTCGTGGGTATACATGGAAGAAATTCTCGGTCGTGCTACACAGTATTCAGCATTCTGGTGGTCCCCTAATAGCGACAAAATTGCATTCTTAAGATTCGACGATCATCCTGTCCCGGAATTCTTTATTACCAGGGCAGATGGTCAGCATGGCGAACTTGAAAAGCAGCGCTATCCAAAAGCCGGCGATCCTAATCCATATGTAAAATTTGGTATTGCAAATGTAACTGATAGCAAAGTTGTTTGGGCAGATTTTGATGAGAAAGCCGATCACTACATTGCTTGGCCTACCTGGACTCGAGAAAACAAGTTAACTGTTCAATGGATGAACCGGGGCCAGGATAACATCATTATTTATAATGTAGATACGCAAACTGGTAAGAAATCGGAACTCTATAATGAAAAGCAGAAGGAATGGGTTGAATGGTTTGAGAATCTCTATTTCTTCGATAATAAAAGCGGATTCATACTTCATTCAAATGTTGATGGATTTGCACATCTCTATTATTACGACATGAATGGAAAACTCAAGAAAAGATTGACTCAGGGTGAGTGGGAAGTAACAAGCATAAATCTTGTTGATGAAGCCAATAAGAGAATATTCTTTACTGGATGGAAAGAGAAAAGTACTGAACGACATTTATTTGTAGTTAATCTGGACGGAAGCGGATTCAAACAATTAACCACTGTTCCCGGTACGCATAACATTTCTGTTTCTCCGGGTGGAAAATATTATATCGATTCATATAGTAACATTACAACTCCATCCAAATCGGAATTATATTCTCTGGATGGGAAATTGATCCGAACACTTAGCGATTCTCGAAATCCGGCTAATGATGAAATTGAGCTTGCAAAAGTTGAACTCTTCACAATCCCTTCCGGCGATGGTTACGAACTTCCAGCTATATGGTATCTGCCGGCAGATTTCGACCCAAATAAAAAGTATGCTGTAATATTCAATGAATATGGCGGACCAAATTCAGGATCCGTTAGAAATTCTTATTCGATGGGATTAGCTCAAAGTTTTCTTGCACAAAACGGTATAATATCAATTTCTGTCGATCATCGTGGCGCAGGTCATTTTGGTAAAAAAGGTGTTGCACTTATGCATCGCAATTTAGGTAAATGGGAAATGAATGATTACACGGCTGCTGTAAAATGGCTGAAGACTAAATCATTTATCGATACAACTAAAATTGGAATTACCGGCGGAAGCTACGGCGGTTATGTTACTGCCCTGGCTCTTACAAGAGAAGCGGATTATTTTACACACGGTATTGCGGAGTTTGGCGTAATGGATTGGAAACTTTATGATAATGTGTACACGGAACGTTACATGGATACACCAGCAGAAAATCCAGATGGATATAAAGCCGGCTCGGTTCTTAGCTATGTTGATAAATACAAAGGTAAAATGCTAATTACTCACGGAACAATTGATGACAATGTTCATATGCAGAATTCCATCCAGCTGATTTTTGAATTGCAAAGATTAAATAAAGACTTTGAGATGATGCTTTATCCAAATCAGCGTCATGGTATCGGAATGCCGCTTGCTCAGCACGCAACAAGAGAAAGAGTAAAATTCTGGTTTAAACACTTGCTTAATAGGGAATTGGATACAGCTAAAGATTAAACTTCAGCTTCTTGATCATGATCTTAATCCTGATCATGATCGAGAGCAAGATTAAGAGCAAGAATAAAATATGGAATACAACGAAAACCCTAAATCTTATTATGCCCCGATGCATAGCGCAGAGCATCTTCTTAATGGAACAATGGATCAGATGTTTAAACGGGGCAGAGCTTTCAGTGCGCACATCGAAAAGAAAAAATCGAAATGCGATTATCACTTCGATCGCAATTTAGCTACTGAAGAAATAAAAAAGATTGAAGAGATTGTAAACGAGAAAATTGCTCTTGATCTTCCCGTTACCGAAAGTTTTATGAGTAAAGATGAAGCTCAGAATTATTTTAATCTTGGTCGGCTGCCCGAAGATTCCGGGGATAATTTAAGGGTAATCAGTATTGGTGATTATGATAAATGTTTGTGTAGCGGTCTGCATGTAACATCAACAAAAGAGATCGGTGGATTCAGAATTATATCGACCGATTTTAATGACGGTGTATTAAGAGTCCGTTTTAAAATTAACGAGCCAAAATGAGAAAAGTTATTTTTGCTTTGATGTTTTTATCATCTGCAATAATTGCCCAGATGTTTTCCGAAGTAGATCAAGCTAAAATTCTTGAAGCTCTTGAACAACAAAGAATTGCATGGAACAAAGGTGACCTTGAAGGTTATATGGATGGATACTGGAATTCGGATTCATTAAGGTTTATTGGTAAGCGCGGTGTTCAATATGGATGGAACGAGACTTTAGAAAATTACAGGAAAGGTTATCCCGATAAAGAAGCGATGGGAAAACTTTCTTTCGAGGTAATTTCACTTGAAGGGCTCGGAAACGATTCTGCATTTATGATTGGTAAATGGAAACTCGATTACCCGGATAAACCTTCGGTAGAAGGATATTTTACTTTGCTTTATAAGAAGATTAAGGGCAACTGGCTTGTTGTTGCAGATCATTCTTCTTAATTATTGTTTATCCGCGGAAATCAATATAATTCGTGTTCTTCCGCATTCTATTACGGAGAAATATCCAAACGATGCAAAATGAAATTACAACTCAATTAGAATTTGATGAAGTAATTAAATCGAAGTATGCTGCGGCATTCTATATGAGCACACCCGACTGCAACGTATGTAAAGTGCTGAAGCCCAAGATGAAAGAATTTCTTGCAGATAAATATCCCGAGATAAAATTCATTTATGTAAACATTGCAGAAGCAAAAGAACTAGCTGCACAGAAAAGTGTTTTTACCGTTCCGACAATTTTATTTTACTTTGATGGAAAGGAATACATTCGGAAAGCAAGGATTATAAATTTTGACGAGCTTGAGTTAGAAATTGAACGGTATTATAGATTAATGTGAGTTTAGTATAATTGGTTTCTAGTCCATCACAATCTAGATTTGAATCTACTATTTGTCTCCAGAATAATATTAATAAAAATAACTTTTAACTCCTTTGGGAAGCTTTAGAGAGAATTCTTTAAGAGAGTTTGCAAGTGAATCGGAAAAAGATGATTTAGTAGAATAGAAAGTTACAATACTATCGCCACATATTACGTTATCCGAAATAGTCCAGCTACATATTTTTTCCCAGGAGTCGGGTAATCCGCCATAACTCTTAAACCATTTTTCATAAACCACTGCGATTTTAACGCTATTTGAATTAGAAATTTGATTGATTTTTTCAGTGTTGTAGTTGTTTGCAAGCTTCAATAAAAGAATTTCTCTGTTTGATATTCCCCAGAGGTCAAGGCATTTTGTGTAACTAAAATAATTAATGGCGCCGATATCATTTGCTGCTACCGATTGATGATTGAAATACGAATTTAAAAACGATGCTACCTGATATTGTTGTTCGTAAATATTATTTGTAGCTCTAATTGTTTTTTCAATATTTAAGAGCCCTCTGCGGAAAAATGGCAATAAAATAAATAATACCACAAGAAGAAATATCAAACGAGATATTACATGCTTCCTGGTAATTGCAAAAAATTTTGAGTTTGTTAAGTATTGATTACCTTCGAATACAACACCTATTATTCCCAAACCAATTAAATAGGCCTCATACCTTATTGATAAAGAGGAAAATTGCATGTGAAGTAATAGTCCGGTAATAAATATGATTAGAAAAACGGTGGAAGTATTCCAAAGATTTTTTTCAGTGTTGTAACGAATTAAAAGTAAAAAAAGTGATGCAATAAATAATAATAATAAAGGGATACAGTTGGTTAATTGAATTAAACTGTTAAGCCCCAAAGATTTTAAAATCCATTTTATTGTGCTGAAATCCGGTAAATTAGCTTTTAGCAAAATGGGAGCAGGTATAAATGGCCATCCATTAGCAATAGAAATTATTCCGTAAATAGTAATTGGAATAAGACCGCTTAATATTATAGTTATACCGAGAAGATATTTTCTTCGAAAAATAAAAAGAATACCCGATGTGAAGACAAAAAACAAACTTTCGTAACGTATCAACACAATTAATAAAGTAAGCAACACCAAATATTTGTATTTTTTAAAATAACGGGATTCATTTCCGGGAATCACAGAATCTACATTTGAAATTAAATCCGCCGATAAATAAACATATAAGATTATCAATAGAGTATGCAGTAAATGTTCTAAACCGGTAAAGACCAGGAAAGGAATTGGGATGAAAAAAATTAAGGAGAGCAATACGATAAAGATTAAAGAACTCGAGAGATTTATTTTTTTCAATAAGTTGTAACAAATTATTAGAAGTAAAGCAGAGATTAATATATTTAAGACGAACGGCGAGTATAAATTAAAAGATGGTATTAAATAAGTAATTGAAATAATAAACGTCCACAATGGTGATGATGTTGAAGATGTAAACGATGAACTGTTAACACTCCAATTACCTGATTCGGCAAAATTTTTTGCAATGCTAAGATGAATATAAGTGTCATCCAAAGAATAAATAAAATTCGACTGATTATTAGTGATGGAGATAGTTAGAAGTATTCCGATTATTAAGTATAGAAGAATAACAGCACTAATTATTGACCAGTGTATAATAACAAAATTTTTCAAAAACTATAAACCATTGAAATAATTATTTACCATTATATGCATTTCTTAGTTCATTAAGATTAAGTTTGCTCATCTTAAGCATTACTTCTGTAACTCTTGCAAGCTGTTCTTTATCTTTTGTATGCATCATTTCATCAATCTCAATCGGAACAATTTGCCACGAGACGCCGAATTTATCTTTCAGCCACCCGCATTGCTGTTCACTACCACCATCTGAAAGTTTAGTCCAGTAATAGTCAATCTCATTCTGATCTTTGCAATAGACCATAAATGAAACCGCCTCATTAAAATCAAATTCATGTTTCATTGTTCCGCCGCTCATCGCATTGAATATGTAACCGTTCAGTTTGAATTGAGCAAAGAGGAGGGATCCTGTAGGCATACCGGCAGAATCATCCCATGGAGATTCCAATAATATTTGTGAATTCGAGAACACTGTTGAGTAAAAACTTACTGCTTCCTTTACCCGTGGGGCTTTTTCATTTGCAAATAAAATTGCCGGAACAATCTTCTGATCAGAATTAATTGAGTCAACATCGAGCTGCCATGAAACACCGTATTTATCCTGTACCCAGGCATACTTCTCGCTCCATAGATATTTATCTAATGGCATTAGTGCGAATCCGTGCTCTATTAGTTTGTTGTAGAGTCGCTCGATCTCATTATCCGAACCGCAATAAACAAAGAAGGAAATGGAAGGATTTATTTTAAAATACGGTCCAGCACTTATTGCTGCGAATTCAACACCCCAGAGTTTAAAACTTACTATATCTACATCGCCCGAAGGTGTTCCTGAATTTGTTGTAACGTTTATTACCTCTGAATTTGGAAATATTGAAGCATAATACTCTGCGGCTTCCTTAGCTTCTTTATCGAACCAGAGGTGCGGAACGATTTTATTTGTTGATGCCATTCTATCCCTTTCATTTATAAAATTATTTGGCTGATGATAAAAACTTGCCGAAAAAGTCAGTGAAAGAATTATTATATAAAATAATATCTTCTTCATAAATAAGATTATCCTAAGTTCTTATTCTTAATATAACGTATTTAATACTAATCCTGTTGAATGTATAGGTGATATGAACAAGTCCATCGCTGGATTGAATGATTGCCGGGTAACTGTATTCTCCTAATTTATTTTCTTCTAGGCGAAGGAGATCAATCCAAGTATCGCCGTTGGTAGAAAGTGCAAGATAAAGTTTACTGCGTCCTTCGAACCATTCCTTCCCTGATACGGAAGGATTATAGATCAACAAATGTAATCCATTGCTTAATGTAACGGCATCAATTCCTGAATTCGGGTTCATAACATTTGTTTTACATGGTTTACTCCAGGTAATTCCATCATCGGTAGAACGGCTCTCAACAATATAATTCTGATTACTTCTCATCAATGCAAGAATTGTCCCGTCAATAAGTGTTAGTAACGCCGGTTGAATAAGCTTATAACCGGTCGTTGTATCAAGTACAACTTTTTTCCATGTCGTTCCATCATCGTCAGAAATTTCCATGTGAGCGTTCCAGACGCTTCCATTTTCAAAACTGGAGGGACTGATAATTTTTCCGCTTGAAGTGTAAATCGGTTTATTTTTGATTGGACCTAAAATTCCTTCTGGTAACTTTTCAGGTGCAGACCATGTTTTGCCATCGTCTTTAGATTTTTTAATCATACCCCACCATTCATCTGGTGAAGGACCAACTTTGTAAAATAAAAACAATTCACCTTTACTCGATTTAAAGAGAACTGGATTCCAGCATGGGTAACGGAGAGAGTCGTTTATAATTCCATCTGCAATTTGTTCCGGTTTACTCCAACCGTTTATACCTCTTATTGAACACCAGATAGTTACATCGGGATGCCGTTCGTATGATCCGCCAAACCAAACAGCCAAAATTTTGTTATCAGAAAGTTCAACTAGAGATGATGCATGGCATTGCTTAAAATGAGCTTCTCTGAAAATTAATTCATCCGTTATAATATCTGCTTTATATGAACCGGCAGAAGTCTGAGCAAATGAATGTAAACCACATGTTAAGATTAAGATAGTAAGTAGTGATTTATTTGTTACGAGCTTTGTCATATTAATAAATAATAAAAGAAGAGAAATAGTGTCGTCAATGAAAGTGCAACCATTCCAAGAAACAGATAAAATTTACTTAGAACGCGAACGTCGTCGAATGCCCATTTTTCGAGGTGGGCAAAATATGCACGCCCATCAATTAATGCGAATCCCGATAACCCAATAATAATCGGGACGATATTTCCGGTAACATAGCTTATATATACAAGTCCACGAGAAGCAATATGCACTATAGATGCAAGGATTCTTTCCAAAACACCCATCCATTGAACAACCTGATTCTCCTCGGATTTTTTAATTGTTTCATCAGAATGCTGCTGAAGGGGTGTTCCCTCTAAAGGATTTTTCATAAAGGGTAGGATAATTGCTTCGATTGATCCAGCAGCAACTCCAAAACCGATTAACTCTGCAAATGTTAGTTCCTTTACAACAAAAATAAAAAAGAACAATGCAGCACCAAGTTCTGAAAAAGCAGAAACAATTCCTTGAATTACTGCAATCCATTTGTGAGAAAATTTTTGATGAACGAACTTTACAACGACCAGATGATATAACGGAAGTTTTAACGCTACTGTTCCCACTGCGTAAGCTATAGCTCCTTTTCCAATTATTTTTCTTGATACATCGAACCAAAGGACTAATATTAAAATTGGAATTAGACCTATTGCAACTGATGCAGCATTAGGGAAGTATTTTGTCAGTGTTTTTGTAAGTTGTTTCATTTTCCATGCAATTCATAATTACAGTTAATTACTTCCTTAAAATTTTTTCCATCGGTTTACCTTTTGCTAGTTCATCTATCAATTTATCAAGGTAACGAATCTTCTGCATAAGTTGATCTTCAATTTCCTCTACGCGGTAACCGCAAATTAGACCTGTAATTTTTGAAGCGTTGGGATTGAACCGAGGGGATTTGTTGAAGAATGTTTCGAAGTCGGTTTTGTTGTCAATCAGTTTTTGCAAAGTTTTTTTATTATATCCTGTCAGCCAGAAAATAATTTCATCTACTTCGGCTTTGGTGCGTCCTTTCTTCTCCGCTTTGTTTATATAATGCGGATAGACACTTGCAAATGGCATTTTGTAAACTCTTGTATTATCCATTATAATTTCCTTTACCTATTAATCTATTTAATTAATCCTTAACCCGAATCCCCTATTTGAATTTCGTTTATACTCAACAAATAATCAATAGTTGTTTATGAAACGGTGAATTTATTTAAATAATATCCTATATAAAATCATTTAGGGTAACTTACCTAGTATGTAAAATAATAGATAGATTAATCAGAACAGAATTAAGATTGACCAAAGTATAATAAAAAACCCTCTCCTAATATTAGAGAGGGTTCTCTTTGTGGATATTTGTGCCTTTGTGTTTTAGTGGCAGAAAAGAAGGTGTTTCCTTCCACCAAATCACTAAAACAAAAAACGACACTAACTATTTCAATTCAGGTGTTCTTCCGGGAGTCCATGGTGCACCGGCTTTTTCAAGTTCGGCTTCCAATCCTTTAATATCAACTTCACTTATTTTCTTAAGCTGCTGAAGAACCGGTTGAATCTCTTCATAAAGTACATCGTAAGCAACCTTCTGCTTTTCAGTTACATTTGATGTTGAACGCATTTGCGAGCCGATCATGGTTCTTAATCTTCCGGTTAATGTAACTTCTCTTGGAGGTGTTTCTTCTGCACTTGCTGCAACCGGAGGTCCGCTGAATTTGAATTGAATTTCATCCAGATCCTTTGCAATTGCATTTGCTTTCTTCATCAGGTCAAAAGCGGCACCCGGCGAGTTGTTGATTGTCTGACGGATTGTTTCAACCTTATTTGCAAGTTCATTTGCAAATCTTTGAGCACCCATAACAGTTCTTACAAGTTCTGCACCTTTCTTCTGGAATGCAGCAAGCTCTGCTCTATTTTCAGCCGGTAACGTTGTATTGTTTAAAACAACAACATTAAATTCAGCCGGACCGGCAAGTTTCTTTTCTTCACCTCTATAAACCATTGAAAGCTCAACACTATATTTGCCGGGCATTGCAAAAATTCCGCTGTTCTGTCTGGCAACCGGATCGAACTTATTATTGCTTGCCATTACGGGTGAAGTACTTTCGTACCGTAAATCCCAAACAATTCTGTTGATTCCGGCAGAAGCAGACCTTGTAATTTTCTTAACAACCATTCCTGTTTCATCTTTTATGGTGAAAATAAAATAAGGTGCTTTCTCCTCCTGTTCGGCACGTAAATCATCAAATGATGGTTGAGGTATCGGCTTACCGTCTTTAAATAATTCTTTCTCTTTTTCTTTACGCTCAGCTTTTAAAGTTTTAGGAACATTTTTTACATAATAAGTAATTGTTGCACCGAATTCGGGATTAGGAGATTTGAAATATGTTGAACCCTGTCCGTAACGTCCTCCAATTTGAACATATGTTAAAGCATCTTTAACAGGGAAGATGTAAGAATCCATGTCCATAATTTCTTTTGATGCAAGACGGAGAGGTGTGTAATTATCAATTATGTAAAATCCTCTGCCGAATGTTGCAATGATAATATCGTTTTCACGTTTATGAAGAACGATATCGCAGACTTTTACTTTAGGTAATCCGCTTTTTAGTTCAATCCATTTTTCACCGCCATCTAAACTGAAATAGAATCCCCACTCGGTTCCGACAAATAAAAGATTCGGATTTACAAAATCCTGTTCGATTGTATTAACTGGTCCGTTAACAGGGAGATTTGCAGCAATCGATTTCCAAGTCTTGCCTTTGTCAGCGCTCTTAAAAATGTATGGTTTGAAGTCATCACGTTTATGATTATTAAATGAAACATACACAATGTTTTCATTGAACTTATCCGGAAGAATATCGCTTACGAGAGTGTATTTAGGAACTTCGGGAATTTCAATCTTGCGCCAGGTCTTTGCATCTTCTGTAACCTGAATCAATCCGTCGTCTGTTCCTGCCCATAATAGATTTTCTTTAACCGGTGATTCTGCGAGTGAAACGATTAATCCGAATAGTGATGTGCTGACATCTTTTGCTACCGATTCATATGGCCAGTATTTACCCATCACAGGAAATGTATTACGATCGGTTTGAGTAGAAAGATCATCGCTAATTGTAGCCCAGCTATCGCCTCTGTTATCACTTCTAAAAACTCTTTCTGCAGCACAATAGATTCTTGTTGGGGAATGGGGACTAATAAAAAGTGGAGTATCCCAGTACCATTTATAAGTTTTTTCACCTTTGCCCGGTTCTGGACGGATGCCAACTGCTTCACCACTTTTTTTATCGAAACGAACCATTCCGCCGTATTGAGATTCTGCATAAACTATATTAGGATTTGTAGGATCGATTGCAGTCCAGAAACCATCGCCGCCGTTTGTTACAATCCAGTCATCATTTACAATTCCATCTACTTTAATGGTTTGTGATGGACCGCCGAAACTGTTATTATCCTGTGTTCCGCCGTAAACATTGTAGAATGGATAATCGTTATCAACGTTAACTCTGTAGAATTGAGTAATGGGTAGATTTTCTTTGAAATCGTAAGTATCTCCGCCATCCCATGTTTCATAAATTCCACCATCGCCGCCGATTAAGAAATGATCTGTATCGTTCGGATCGATCCAGATAGCGTGGTCATCAACGTGACGGTTATTAAGACTTAGTGCTTTCCATGTTCTTCCACCATCAACAGTAACATGAGATACTGTTTCAACCGAATAGACTTTGTCTACGTTCTTAGGGTCGCAAAAAATTTCATTATAGTACTGCCCTGATTCATGGTGGTCGCTCATTTTTTCCCAAGAAGCGCCGCGATTTGTTGAACGGTAAAATCCGCTTCCGTTTTCCGCCGCTTGCATAATCAAATAAACATAATCCGGATTAACGGGCGAAACTGCAATTCCCATTCCGCCAATATCAACTTTAGGAAGACCGCTCATAATTTTTTCCCATGTTGCACCGGCATCAGTAGATTTGTAAACAGCACTCTCCGGTCCGCCGCCAATTTTTGTAAAGATATGTCTCCGGCGCTGCTCGGATGTTGCATAAATTACATCGGGGTCTCTTGGATCGAACACAACATTATTAACACCGGTATTCTCGCTGATGTTTAAAACTTTATTCCATGTTTTACCGCCATCTGTAGTTTTGTATAAACCGCGTTCACCACCGGGTCCCCATGCGGAACCTTCTGCAGCAACATAAACAACATTGGAATTTCTCGGATCGATAATAATTCCACCTATCTGACGTGATTCTTTCAATCCCATGTTCTTCCATGATTTACCGCCGTCGGTTGTTTTATAAACACCATCGCCCCAGCCAAGAGCGCGCTGGTGGTTATTCTCTCCGGTTCCAACCCATACAACATGCGAGTTATTGGGATCCATTACAACAACACCTATTGAATACGGAAGTGTGTCTGTAACTGCAGCCCATGTTGTTCCGGCATTTGTTGTTTTCCATACATGTCCGCTTGCTACAGCAACATAATATTCACTGTGATTTTTAGGATTAACTGCAAAGTCCGCAATTCTGCCGCTTGTAAAAGCGGGACCGATACCACGCCACTTCAATCCGGAAAAAGTAGAAGATTTAAATGTTTCCTTCTTAGGCGGCTGTTTATCCTTTTGCGCGTAAATATTAATTGATAATGCAATTATAATTAGAAACAGGGTGCGTGCTATTTTCATGATTACTCCAATGATTTATTATACACTAAATTACTATTAATAGAATTGTGAACGAATGAATTAATGAAGGTATTTATTCCGGATTTTTGATATTTTGCCGGTGCAAGAAACAAATTAGATCTCGTATTTCTACTCTTATATGAACAAACCTATAAAAAAAATTATTCTAATTCTATTAATTGTACTCATACTACCCGTTTTATTTTTAAGCGTTTATGAAATTACTTCCTTAAACAGGGATGAAGAAATTTTAGAGGAAATTTATAACAGCCAGCTCGAATCTATTTTATTCTCTGTTAATCAATATTCCGACGATATTGTAAGAAGCTGGGCTTTACGTATTGAATCAATTCTAGAGAACAAACCCGCCCCGAATGAATTGCAATCGGATTTAAATAAATTCTTCCGGGAATCTCAATCCGTCCAATCCATTTATCTATCCGATAGTTCGTTTTCTAAACAGATTTACCTGAAATTTGATAAAGGTGAATTATCTTCCGTTAAAGAAAATGAATATTTAGAAAAACTGATTGAAGAAAACAAAGGAATATTGAATAAGCTTTTTAGATATAGAGAATCCGACTTTATGAAAATAGAACCGGTTTCTTCAGGATCTAAAGAAGAACTTCATTTACTGTTTGTTCTTTCAGAAGAGAAATTTTGT
Source organism: Ignavibacteria bacterium (assembly GCA_037446915.1). Classification (GTDB taxonomy): domain Bacteria; phylum Bacteroidota; class Ignavibacteria; order Ignavibacteriales; family Melioribacteraceae; genus DSXH01. Next base: position 31,111 of record JBBIHP010000003.1, on the reverse strand, counting down.
TTAATGTCTGTTGATAAAAGAAGTTTTATTGAAATAACAATTGCGTCTAAAATTCAAAGTGTAGCCAGGGATCAATTTTTAGTTAGTATTTCAGATTCCTTAAGCGGTGAAGAGATTTATCAGACAGCTCCAATTGAAACCGGAAGACAGTTGATAAGAAAAAATTTGTGGCTTATGCCCGGTTATCAAATGGGAATTCAACCTAAAGAACAAACCGTTGCGGATCTTGTTGATAAAAGAACGTCATCAAACCTTATCATATTTTTTGTCTTTGCATTTATGATGATTGCTACAGCTTATTTTGCTTACCGTAATATCAAAAAAGAAATTGAACTTGCACAGATAAGAACGGATTTTGTTTCTAATGTTTCGCATGAACTGCGCACACCGCTTGCATTAATTAGTTTGTTTGCAGAAACTCTTGAAATGGGAAGAGTAAAAACTGATGAGAAGAAAAATGAGTATTATAAAATAATAAGCAATGAAACCGGTCGGCTAAGCAGTATTGTTAATAAGATTTTAAGCTTCTCACAAATCGAAGCCGGTAAAAGAAATTATCATTTTAAGGAAGTTTGCATTAACCAACTTATAAAAAGTGTTGCGGACTCATACAGTTTTCATTTATTGAATAAGGGATTCGAATTTAATCTTGATCAAACCAACGAAAAATTATTTATCAATGCAGATGAAGAAGCAGTCTCGGAAGCAGTAATTAACCTGATAGATAATGCCGTGAAATACACCCGGGATTCCAAGGTAATTCTTCTTCGGTTAAATAAAATAGGTAATAATGCTGTTGTTGAAGTTGAAGACAAGGGGATCGGTATTCCTAAAGAGGAACAGAAAAAAATCTTTGAGAAATTTTATAGAGCTTCAAAAGGATTAGTTCATAACACCAAAGGTACGGGGCTTGGCCTTTCTCTTACCAAACATATAATTGATGCACATAAAGGAATTATCGAGGTAGAAAGTGAACCGGGAAAAGGAAGTATCTTCCGCCTTCAATTTCCTCTTAAATAAATTTGCAAATTTTAGTCCGGAGTAAAAATGGCTCGGATATTAATTATAGAAGATGAACCTTCGATGAGAATGGGATTGATTGATAATCTTGAATTCGAAGGTTATGAAACTGATTCTGCCGATGATGGTGTTGCGGGTTTAGAAAAAATTAACAACGGTAAATATGATCTGATAATATTAGATGTAATGCTGCCCAGACTTTCCGGATTTGATGTATGCAAAAAAGTCCGTGAAGCAAAAAATAAAACGCCGATTATTCTGCTTACTGCAAAAGGAGAAGAAATAGATAAGGTTGTAGGACTTGAAATTGGCGCCGATGACTATATTACAAAACCATTTAGCTTGCGGGAATTGATTGCAAGAATTAAAGCTGTGTTAAGACGTTCGGGTGAACTTGACAATAATTTGGATTCAATATTGATCGGTAAACTTGAACTTCACTTTAAAACTTTCAACGCATTCGAAAACGGAACCGAGATACAAATGTCTCACAGGGAATTCGAACTCTTAGAGTATTTGTGGAATCATCGCAATCAAACAGTCAGCCGCGATTCTCTTCTTAAATATGTCTGGAAACAGGAAGCAACAACTACACGAACAGTAGATAATTTTATTTTGCGGTTAAGACAGAAAATAGAAGCAGACCCGGATCATCCAAAAATAATTCTTACTGTTCACGGTATCGGATATAAATTAATAAGCGGTTAAAAATTTTGTGTTCTATTTGGTTGTGACATCTTTTTACAATTGATTACTTGAGTATGACAACTTTGTTTTGAACCATCTTGTCTAAAGAACCGAAGTAAACAAAAAATAAGTTCACAATGGACAAAGGAGGTTCAAAATGAAATCGTTAGAAAAAAACTCAGTAAGAAAAGGAATCTTATTTCTTTTTGCTCTGGCTCTTTTAACTACGTCTATGAATGCAACCATGCCGGATGATTTTAAGTGCAAAAACAGAAAAGCTGCAGTAGCTATGTTGATTGAAGGAATTAAATCTGATAATACCGGTCTAATGAAAAGTGCAGCTTATTTAGCTGGTAAATACAGGTTAGTAGAAACTGTGCCGGCGTTAATTGAAAAACTTAATTCCAATATTGACGATAATTGTAAAGTGTTAATTGCACTCTCTCTATTTATGATCGGTTCCGAAGAAGGAATTGAAGCGGTATTTAATTTAACTAAGATTCAACCCGATAGTAACTTAAATCATATCTATGGAACAATGTATAATGAATTTGTTAAGTCTGTAGATATAAATAATCCTTTTATAAGTTCAATTGTTGATGCAAAACGGTAACATATTTTTAATGAATTACTTAATTCACAAAATGCTCTTGTAAATTATTTTGAAGAAAATAGAATCGACACGAAAATGCAATACAGACTAATACTCGTTTATTTTGTTTTATTGATTTGCAAGGATCCGTTTCTGGCACAGAATAAAATTGTGGAGCTTAAAGGGCGCTGGAAATTTTCTATCGGCGATGATATCGATAGAAAGAAACCGGATTATGATGATAGTAACTGGGAAGTTGTTAAGGTTCCATCATCATGGGAAGATGAGGGATTCCACGGATACAATGGCTACGCATGGTACAGAAAAAGTTTTGTAATTCCATCCAAAGCAAAAGGACGAAGTCTGACACTTGTTCTAGGAAGAATTGATGATACTGATGAAGTCTATTTTAACAACACACTCATCGGGTTTTCGGGTTCTTTCCCTCCGAATTATTCATCTACTTACAATGTATGGCGGCAGTATCCAATTCCTGAAGAGTTAATCAATTTTGATAATACCAACCTGATCGCCGTCCGAGTTTATGATTCACAGCAAGTAGGCGGAATTGTTGAAGGCGACATCGGAATTTTTGAAGTTCCATACTTTGATATTAACCTTACAGGAGTCTGGAAATTTAGAACTTCCGACAATCCACTGTGGAGCAAAGAAGATTATGATGATTCTAACTGGGATAAAATGTTTGTCCCCGGTTATTGGGAGTATCAAGGCTATAAAGAACACGACGGTTATTGCTGGTATCGATTAGAGTTTTTTGTTCCGGAAAAGTTAAAGGGGAAGAAGCTTCTTCTTGTTGCCGGCAAGATTGATGATTTTGACGAAACATATATTAATGGAGAATTAATTGGTACTACCGGACAAATTAATAATCCTCCAAAGCGATGGAATAATTCGAAGGATTTTGATAAAGAGAGAGTATATGGAATTCCCGAAGGATTATTAAGATTTGGTTCAATGAATACAATTGCAATACGTGTTTATGACGGATACAGATTCGGAGGTATATACCAGGGTCCTGTTTCAATTTTAACAGATGATAATTATTCAAAGTATTACAGAAAAAGTAGAAGCGGTAAAAGCACAAATTTCTGGAAAGAATTTTGGGATAAAATTTTTAATTAGCGGAAGCAGCGGCGTCCAACTAAGTCCACCGCCTTAGCATTAAAGCAAAGCTTCCGTTTTTTAGACATGCCTACTTCGATGCTCTCTCAGAAGGCACGTCTTTTTTACCGTTTTTCATAAGCCGGTTGTTTCGGCTCTTTATAAGGATTCTTCTCAAGTGCTTTCAAAATTTCCTGAACAGCTCTCTCAAGTTGAGGATCAACTCCCTTTGCAAGTTTTGATGGATCATCAACAACTTCGATATCAGGATCAACACCATGACCTTCTTTAAACCATTTACCGTCCGGGTCATACATTCTGAAAGTAGGCACAGATAAACTTCCGCCATCAATTAGAGTTGGTGCACCGGTAATACCAATTAATCCGCCCCATGTTCTTGTGCCGATTATTGGACCTAATCCAGCTTTACGGAAATAATCCGGGAATGCATCGCCGCCGGAACCGCTCCATCCGTTTATCAACATTACTTTTGGACCGAAGTGAGCTTGAGGAGGCCACTGCCAGTTCTTACCATCGCGAACTGCCCAGTATGCAAGCGGTTTACGATTTAATAGTTCGATGAAACGATCAGGAATCTGTCCACCATTATTAAAGCGTTCATCAATAATTAATGCTTCTTTATTTAATTGTGGATAGAACATTCTAACTAATTCATATTGTCCATCTCCAACACCCGTACTCGGAACATAAATGTAACCGACGCGCCCGTTAGTTTTCTCTTCAACATATTTTCTGTTCTGTTCAATCCATTCCAGGTTACGCAAACGGGTTTCTGATGATAATGTCTGCACAAGAATTTTTTTAGCCCCATCCATTGTGGGTTTGTCGTTTATTGTAAGCTCAACGGATTTATCAGCAAGTCCTTCGAATGCAGCCCACGGTGCTTTGTTAACATCAAGTTTTTCACCGTTAACTGCGAGGATATAATCACCGGCTTTTACTTTTAATCCCGGCATTAGTAAAGGCGAACGAACTTCACTATCCCAGGGTGCACCGCTAATAATCTTTTTAATTCTATAAGCGTTGTTAGCAATTTCCCAATTGATGCCAAGATAACCAACGTTTCTGAAATCAGCTTCGTCTGTATCACCACCGCCCCGATATGTATGCGATGCATTTAATTCGGAAATCAGTTCACCAAGAATGTAATTAAGATCCCAGCGTGTTACACAGTAGTCAACTAATTTACCGTAACGGTCACCCATTTCTTTCCAATCGACGCCATGCATATTTTTATCGTAAAATAGATCTCTAACAAGACGCCAGACGTCATTAAATATCTGCTTCCATTCCAGTTTAGGATCAACTGTCATTTCCATCATTGCGGTTGGCATCTTCTTATCAAGCTTCTGGTTCTCTGCAACATCAATTACGGAGAACGAACCGGATTTTACAACTGCTAATTTTTTACCGTCAGCAGAAACAGTAAATCCATCCACATCATCAACAATTTTTTTCTCTTCACGTTTTTCGATATCATAAAAGAAGAGAGGTCTGTTTCTATCTGCCGAACCTGTATTTGGTGTTCTGTGGAAAATTAATTTTCCGCTAACAGCAGCGAGCCCCGCAAAATTTCCGTATGCAGGTGGAAGAACTACAATACGATTCTCAAAATTATCGAAAGTGATTTTAACTTCTTTTGTTTTATCATCTTTTTTGGGTTCCTCTTTCTTCGGTTCTTCCTTCTTTACTTCTTTACTTTCTTCCTTCTTTACTTCATCTTTTTTAATAGCAGTAGTATCATTCTTTGGTGCAAGAGGCGAAAGAATATCGGGTGTTAATGTAACCAGTGCTAAATTTGTTGCATTCGGATAAACCCAGGTGTTATCAAAGTCGCTATAAACCGGCGTGAAGTTTCTGTTTGTCATAAAGAATAAATACTTTCCATCGGGATCGAAAACAGGATTAGTATCCGTATAAAACCCGGAAGTTGCCTGAACAGTTTTCTGTTCTTTAGTATCATAAATAAAGATCGCGCTGCTTCTGTTATCAAGATCATTCTGATATGCAAGCCAGCGGCTATCGGAAGACCAGCCCGGTTTGAATTGAGTAAGATTTCCCTGGTACCAGAATTTTCCTTTATCAACCTTAAATGTTTTATCCTTATCCATATCATAGATCATTATATCCATCGCTTTATCAACAAACGCAATCATCTTGCTGTTAGGTGACCAGAAAAGATTATACCGATAACCTTCTCCGTAAGAAGTAAGTTTCTTTTCATCATCCGGTTTTTCCATATCGCGGATTGTTAACTCATATTCGCCGGATTTATCGCTCCAGTATGCAACAAACTTACCATTAGGCGACCATGCGGGATATCGCTCTGCAACACCGGAGGTTTTTGTAACGTTTATAACCGCACCATTTTCTGCCGGCACGTTAAAGATTTCTCCGCGTGCTTCAATCATTGCGCGTTTACCGTCTGGCGAAAGTGATAAACTCTGAATTAAGTTTGAAACTTTTTCGTTACGGGGCATTAAAGTAATTGCATCTGTAACAACATTAACTTTTACCTCACGGTATTTTTCATCTGCCAAACTAAGCAGATAAAGTTTTCCACCAGCTTCGAATACAATTTCGGATGGACCGAGTGATGGAAAGTGAATATCGAAATCTGTAAACTTTGTAACCTGTTTCAATTCTTTTGTATCGAGGTTATATGACCAGATGTTCATTCTAATTTCCGGTCCGCGGTCGGAAATAAAATAAATTTTTCTACCGCTCCACATTGGCAGTTCATCACCGGCGGGATTAACAATAATGTAATCAACGGTTAGTTTTTCAAGATCGAATAACCAGATATCAGCCGCATCGCCTCCGCGGTAACGTTTCCATGTGCGGAAGGATTCTGTTTTGTTTGTGTAAGCAATCTGTTTTCCATCTGGTGATAGTGAAGCGTGTTCACCATACGGAATGGGAAGTTTTTCCGGCAAACCACCTTTGGGAGAAACTTTGTAGAATTGACTGAATCGCTGCTTGCCGCTTTCACTTGAGTTAACAAATAGAAGGTTCTTGCTATCCGGATACCAATCAATAATACGATCTGCCATACCATGATTAGTAACCCGTGTTGGAATTCCACCGGTAGTTGGCATTACATAAACATCCATGTTGCCGTCGTAATTACCGCTGAATGCTATTTGGGAACCATCAGGAGAAAATTTTGGAAAGACTTCCTGACCTTTGGGAGAACTTAACCTTGTTGCAGTTCCGCCTTCTTTAGGAACCGTCCATAAATCTCCGGCATAGGAAAACACAATATGCGTTTTAGATACATCGGGATATTGCAGCATTTTTGCATCCATCTGGGCATAGTAATTAGCCGCAAACGAAAATAGAATTACAGTTGAATAAAAGAGTTTTTTCATAAGCCCCCTTATGTGGTGTGTTTTAGATCTGTTAATTAAAAGCATGTATTTCAAATAGAAGGTCTTTCTTTTGTGTCTAAATTATGAATTAGTTTGGACGGTTTCAAAATTATTTGGTTGTGTTTTTAAAAATATTGGTACTGGTATGGAACAACATCGTAGGGAACAGTTTGAAACTGTTCCCTACGGTTCCCCACAAAAGTAAAAATTATTAGATATCAAGGTTTTCCGGCAGTTCTTGCGATAATTCCCATTTCAAGGGGTTTTGTTCGATATATTTTCTAATTTGGTAAAGTTCTTTCTCATTACGAATAATGCGATCGTAGAAAGATTTCTGCCATTGAAAACGGTTATTGTTTTTAATTTCCAGATTAATCCTTTTTGATGAAAATGTTTTAAATCCGCGAATGATTTCGGAGAGAGAATAATTTTTTTTGTCTTGTAATTTTTCAATTATCAGAATTCCATGAAAATGGTCGGGCATAATTGAATAATAATCGATAGAGCAATTGTAATGATTTGGTAAATCGTTCCAGCATTCTTCGGTAATTATACCGAATAAATTTAGAGAAATTTTACCGTTGATAATATTGCCGAATATTTTTTTCTTGTTCTTAACGCAAATGGTAATGAAATAATAACCGGTAGATGAATAATCAAAATTCTGCAGCCGGTTCCGTTTACGATTGGGTAATGAATTATTCATAAAATATAAATGAGGTTGACAAAAAATAAACAAATATTAAATAAATGGGGAATGGTTTGATACCGGATTGGGAACGGTCTGATACCGGATTGGGAACGGTTTGATACCGGATTGGGAACGGTCTGAGACCGTTCCCTACGATATGGATTCTACAATTTTTATTTCTTCTTCTGTTAATCCGTATAACTCATAAACAAGCCGGTCTATCTCTCTATCCGTTGCGTCTATCTGCCGCTGAAGGGATTCTTTTTCTTGGGGGGTGTTAGCCTTGATTAAGCTTTTATTCAGATTAATTATTTTTGATGCCGAGTGTACTATGGCGTCATGTATTTCTTTTTCTTTTTTAGCTGAGAAGTTAATTATTCTAATAGGTAACTGTAATAATCCGGTAATAATATATGTATGCAGCCCATAATTTCGTTTGAGAAACCAGTTCATTAATGCACTGTTTAAAATGCCTAGTAAATAATAATAATGAACATCAACACCATCCTTTTTTAATAGAGTATAAACATTAATGCGTGAAATAAGCTCTTCATTTTCAAATGATACAATAATTCTATTTTTTAACGATGGATTTCGGATGGCTTGCACTAGTAATCTCTCACCTTGAAAAATATTAGGATCACGTGGTGCGGCGAGCCAGTCACCATAATTTATCCATTCAGGTTTCTTAATTTTAACACAATATCTTTTTACGTCATTTCCTCTTATTAATTTTTTCCAATCTTTCGAAAATTGTTTGAATGATGTAAAGGGTTTTTCGTCTAAAATAGTTCGAGTTTGAGCAGGATTACCTTTACCAACTTCATATGGTTTACAACCAGCTTTATAGTCTAACAGTTTTTCTAGTTTAATACTATTGTTTTCCAATTTAACAAAGAAATCTTCAAGTTCGTTAGTTAAATAAATTTTTATCTGTGCATTGTGATTTGACAACCACTTTTCTTGATTAAAGTAGTTTGTGTTAGTAATTGAATCTATTGAAGTTAGTTTATGGTTTTTAGGAATAGTTCTAATAGAAACAATATGATTAGTATGTGGCTTTAATTTTTCCATCGTAACGATTACTGGATCAACAGTTGCTTTATTAAATATATACTCATTAAGATGTATTATTTCAAGAAGTGAAAAATTAAATAATATCCATTTTCGAAAAATCTCAGTCGTATAATTTGTAAGCCATGTGTCGGGAAGAATCATGGAAAAAAATCCATTACTCTTCAATAAAGTTAAGCTTGTTTCTAAAAAAAGTGTATAACTGTCTATTTCCCCTTGAGTTGTTGTGAATTTGTTCCTTAGATAATTCATTTCGTTTTGTGTAAATGTAGCACCATACGGTGGATTTCCAATCACAACATCAAATCCTTGTCCTGAGCTTGCCGAAGGACTATCATTAAAAACTTCCGGAAATTCTTTATGCCAATCGAATACATTAATCCGCATCCGTTCTTCATCAGTAATAAGATTCAGTTCAGTCTGCTGATAGAAATCGGGACCAATAAGAGAGTTACCGCATTTAATATTGCTGCCAAGGTCCGGTAATGCCCGTTCTCTAAAAAACTTAAATTGAGAAGAGAGAGTTTCTTCGGTTTCACCTTCAAGAACTTTTAACAGAAGAGAGAGTTTTGTTACTTCAACAGCTTGAGGATCGATATCAACGCCGTAGATATTATTAAGCAGAATCCGCTTTCTCTCAGAAGTAGTAAGTTTCCATTCGCCGTTAGACGAGGAATAGACTGGCGGATTTTTAGATTGAGCATGTTTATCGGGATCACTGTTAATATAATATTTAAGATGCCAGTCCAGCAGATATTGATAAGCAACAATAAGAAAAGAACCGCTTCCGCAAGCCGGGTCTAAAATTTTTAATTTACTAATGTGGTTCGGTTTTTTATCATCGGTCAATAATTTGCCAAGTGTGTTCTTAACAATATAATCGACAATATAAGTTGGCGTATAATAAACGCCGCCGGCTTTTTTAACTTCGGGTTTTTCTTCAATCTTTGCCTGGTGAGCCGGTGTTAAACGGATTACTTTACCAAGGAACTGTTCGTAAACATGTCCCAGTATATCTGCGGGAAGAACGGAGAACTCGTAAGGGCTATCGGGATAATAGAGTGTTCTAATAATATCTTTAAGGGTTTTGTCGTCTATGTTAAGATCGGGTGTAATTTCATCGGGTGATTCAGGTCGGTCCTTCTCGGTTTCGAAATGGAAAAGACCGGAGTTATATTTTTCATCGGCACGTGTAAAGATTTGTAAGAGGCGTTTATAAACATTTGTTCCGTTAAGATGATTAAGTAATTGTCCGTATTCTTCAATGCCGCGGTCTTCGCAGATACGGAGGAAAATAATACGGTCGATAATTTTCTGAACGGAGTAATTGAGTTCGCGATTGGAAAGTTTGGAGTTTCTGAGCGCAATATTTTTGGCGAGTAATTCGCGCCAATGTTCAATTTCTTTTAAGAACTCGTCATCAACTTCGGCGGTTCCGCGTTTTCCTTTTTTTGATTCAGCGAATTTATCGAATGAACCTTTAAGCACGGCATCTTTGGAAAATACGGATTCAATTTCGTCCCACTTGTCAATATAATCTTTGTAAGTGTAGTAATTTATTCTTGCAGTGGAAGGTTTATCGTTCTTATTCGGTTTAATGCGGCAGTCGTAAACAGCAAGTTCCTCAAAGTCGGTAAGAATGCTTAAAGGTAATTTGGCCGTCCATGCATATCTACGCAGCTGGAAAGCGGGGGAAATATCATCCGCAAGTTTTATGTTTGGTTTTTTAGCTTCAACAAAGAATTTTCTTGTTCCGCCGATACGGAAAAGGTAGTCGGGCGCTTCAACCGAGTCGGTAGTTTTCTGAGAGTATTCGTGGACAACATCTTTATAAGCTTCGGCGTAACCAAGTCGGTTAGAAATGTCCCATCCGAGCGCTTCGAAGAATGGGTCTATAAATTCGCGGCGTGTTTGGGTTTCGTTATAATTTGCATTGGTATAGGATTCATAATTCCGCTCGAAGCGGTTAACAAGGTCAATAATCTGTTGAGGTGCTGGCATGTTATATCACATATATTTTGTTTGAATAAAAGTTGGAATGTCTAAAACGATGGTTACTAACAAGGTTGTTACTAACAATGATGTTAGTAAAAATCTAAAATAATATTCCGCTTTATTAATCAAATTTGCTGATAAATCTAAAACAATGAACAGCGATTGTCAAATGAAAGACCTCTTGAAAATACAGGATAATCATTCTAAGGAAAAATTATTTGTTACTTGTTTTGATAATTTGTTTTATCGTATATTTGCGATGAACGATAAGAGAAATTTATGGCTAAACCGAAAACAGAAGAATTTACGCCCGACGAAATCTATCTATCTGACGTTGCAAAAGCGCTGTCCCACCCAGCGCGTTTACGTATTATGAAAATACTTACCGAGATGAACGTCTGCATGTGCGGAGAGATTGTTGATCTTCTGCCGCTTGCTCAGGCAACAGTATCGCAGCATCTTAAAGAACTTAAACGTGTTGGACTCATTCAAGGTGATATTGACGGTCCAAAAGTATGCTACTGTGTTAATCCGGGTAACCTTATAAAAGCAAAAACAGAAATGGAAAAAATTTTTTCACATCTAACAAAGAAGGGGGCAATCTCATGCAAAACGAAAAAGAAATAAAGGAAGTTGTAAAAGAGAAATACGGTGCAATTGCAAAAAAATCTCAATCCGGCTGTGGCTGTGGATGCGGCACTTCAAATAAGATTGTTGGCTATACTATTATGAACGATGAGTATTCTAATCTTGATGGTTATGTAGCCGAAGCCGATTTAGGATTGGGCTGCGGTCTGCCAACGGAATATGCAGGGATCAAAGAAGGCGATACAGTTTTAGATCTTGGTAGCGGCGCCGGCAATGATGTGTTTGTTGCAAGAGCAATAGTCGGTGAAAAAGGAAAAGTAATCGGTCTCGATTTTACGGAAGAGATGATTGAAAAAGCTAATAGAAACACTCAAAAAATTGGTTATAAAAATGTTGAATTCAGGCTTGGCGAGATTGAAGAAATGCCGGTTGAAAGTTCTACTGTTGATGTAGTTGTAAGCAATTGTGTATTGAATCTTGTGCCGGATAAACAAAAAGCATTCACAGAAATTTTCAGGATACTTAAACCAGGCGGACATTTTTGCGTTTCGGACATAGTGATTAAAGGAGAATTACCGGCAAATCTGAAAAAATCTGCCGAGATGTATGCCGGTTGTGTCGCCGGTGCTGTCCAGCAGGAGGAATATCTTAAGTTGATTGCGGATGCGGGATTTGTAAATACGGTGATTAATAAAACAAAAGTAATTGAATTACCGGATGAGGTGCTGGAACAGTATCTATCAAAGGATGAAATAAGATCATTCAGAGAGAACAAAACAGGAATTTTCAGTATTACGGTTACTTCTTATAAAAATATTTAGCACACAGATAGAATAGATGAAACTGATTTAAAAAAAATATTTAAAAATCAGTTCTTATCTGTTGAATCAGTTTGATCTGTGTGCCATTAACGAAGTGGAATTAAATGAAGAAAAGAATACTAATTCTGTGCACAGGAAATTCATGTCGCAGTCAGATGACGGAGGGATTTCTAAAATCATTCAACCCTGAACTGGAAGTTTATTCTGCCGGAACAAAACCGTCATCCTACGTTCATCCAAAAGCGATTCAGGTGATGAAGGAGGTCGGAATTGACCTAAGTAGAAATTATCCAAAACATTCCGATCAGTTCATAAATGATTCATTCGATTATGTTATTACTGTATGTGGCAATGCTAAAGAATCATGTCCAATCTTCATTGGAAAGGTCGGTAAGCAGCTTCACATTGGTTTTGAAGATCCTGCAGAAGCCACCGGCAACGAAGAAGAAGTACTTACTGTTTTCAGAAAAATAAGAGATCAAATTAAAAATGATTTTTATGACTTTTATAAAACCAATATTGCTTAATAAATTTCACAGAGAACCACTGAGTAGTCACGGAGAACCACAGAGATAATGAGTAAACTTACTAAGAAGCTATCGTTCCTTGATCGATATTTAACATTATGGATTTTTCTTGCAATGTTCATAGGTGTTTTCTCGGGTTACTTATATCCCGGAATAGTCGATTTCTGGAATACATTTCAGAGCGGTACAACTAATATCCCGATTGCGATCGGATTAATTTTGATGATGTATCCCCCGCTTGCCAAAGTTAAATATGAAGAACTCGGCGATGTATTCAGAAATGTAAGGGTACTTTCGCTATCACTTATTCAGAACTGGGTGGTCGGTCCGGTTCTTATGTTTGTTCTTGCTATAGTCTTTCTTCCCGATTATCCTGAGTACATGGCGGGATTAATAATGATCGGGCTCGCTCGCTGCATTGCAATGGTTATTGTATGGAATGAACTTGCTAAAGGTGATACTGAATATGCTGCGGGACTCGTTGCCTTCAATTCGATTTTTCAAGTCCTCTTCTTCTCTGTGTATGCTTATGTTTTTTTAATGGTTTTTCCCTCATGGCTCGGACTACAAACATTCGCAGTTGATATAACAATCGGACAAATAGCGGAATCGGTTTTCATCTATCTTGGTATTCCTTTCATTGCCGGAATGATAACCCGTTTTGCTATGCTGATGTTGAAGAACAAGGAATGGTACGAGAAGAAATTCATTCCGAAGATTTCTCCTGTAACGCTTATAGCACTTCTTTTTACAATTGTTGTGATGTTCTCACTTAAAGGGGAATACATTGTAAAGATTCCTCTTGACGTCGTAAGGATTGCAATTCCTCTCCTTCTCTATTTTGTAATAATGTTTCTGGTTTCTTTTTATATGGGGAGAAAGATCGGTGCGGATTACTCAAAGTCAGCTACGCTTTCATTCACAGCAGCAAGCAATAATTTTGAGTTAGCTATTGCAGTTGCAATCGCAGTTTTCGGAATAAATAGCGGTGAAGCCTTTGCTGCTGTTATTGGTCCTTTAGTAGAAGTACCGGTTCTAATAAGTCTTGTTAATGTAGCCTTGTGGATACAGAAAAAATATTTCGGAAAAGTTGAAGTAGGAACGGTTAAAACGTCGAATAATTGTTTATAATTTTTTAATTCTTATTCAACATCTATTAATAAATAGATTTAAGTTTGGGACGGAAATAATAAGTCTATAAAAGATGCTGAAACCAAAACTCTTTACCACTTTAAAAGATTACAACAAGCAGCAATTCACATCCGATTTAACGGCCGGGGTGATAGTTGGTATTGTTGCCCTTCCATTAGCAATTGCATTCGGTATTGCAAGTGGTGTTACTCCCGAAAAAGGAATTATAACTGCAATAATAGCTGGATTTATTATTTCTGCATTTGGCGGAAGCCGGGTTCAGATTGGCGGTCCTACCGGTGCATTCATTGTAATTGTGTACGGCATTATTCAACAGTATGGAATGACCGGGTTAATGGTTGCAACAATAATGGCCGGAATTATACTTGTTATAATGGGTTTTGCACGCTTCGGTTCAATTATAAAATTTATTCCGTATCCAGTTGTGGTTGGATTTACATCCGGAATTGCACTGTTGATTTTTTCTACACAGATTAAAGACCTACTTGGACTTACAATGAAATCGGTTCCTTCCGAATTTCATGAAAAATGGATTGCCTATGGAGAGAGCTTAGCTACTCTGAATTATTACGCTTTCGGTATAGCCGCACTTTCGCTTCTAATTATGATCCTCTGGCCGAAAGTAACGCATAGAATTCCCGGCTCATTAATTGCGATAATTGTATCGACCCTTTTAGTCCATTTACTACACATACCTGTTGAAACTATTGGAAGCCGGTTTGGTGAAATTCCCTCGAATATTCCCGAACCGCACTTTTATCAAATTAATTTTGCTGTTATTAAAAATCTAATTGCACCGGCAACAACAATAGCAATTCTTGCTGCAATAGAATCTTTATTATCCGCAGTGGTAGCAGATGGAATGATTGGAGGTAAACACAGAAGCAACATGGAATTAATTGCACAGGGATTGGCAAATATTGCATCACCAATATTCGGTGGAATACCAGCAACCGGTGCAATTGCACGAACCGCAACTAATATTAAGAATGGCGGAAGAACTCCCGTTGCCGGAATAGCTCATTCATTAACACTTCTTTTAATTATGCTCTTTTTTGGAAAACTTGCAAAACTTATTCCCATGGCAACGCTGGCAGCAATTCTTGTAATTGTTGCATATAATATGAGCGAGTGGCGTTCATTTAAAAGTTTATTAAAAAGTCCCCGAAGCGATGTTGTGGTTCTGCTTACAACATTTTTGTTAACAGTAATTTTTGACCTTACAATTGCAATTCAAATCGGAATGATATTGGCAGTAATACTTTTCATGCGCAGAATGGCAATGGTTACAAATGTTGGAGTAATTACTCGCGAACTTGCTGATGAAGAGGAATCGTATGATCCAAATTCAATTAATAGAAGAGAAGTTCCAAAAAGTGTTGAAGTTTTTGAAGTGAACGGACCATTTTTCTTCGGCGCCGCATCAACTTTTAAGGATGCAATGCATGTTATTGAAGAACCGCCAAAGGTTAGAATAATACGAATGCGTAATGTGCCGGCAATTGATGCAACGGGTCTGCATACACTTGAAGAGTTTTATAAAGATTCTAAAAAACAGGGAACAACTATTGTTTTATCAGGCGTTCATACTCAACCGCTTTATGCAATGACACAAGCCGGATTACTCGATCTATTTGGCGAAGAAAATGTTTTTGGCAACATTGATGATGCTCTTGATAGAGCCAGAGAAATTATTGGCCTTCCTAAAAAGGGAAGACCGGCCGATTTTGTGCCTTCAGTTCGAAGAGAATCAGAAAAATAAATTATCATTTTCCACATTTTCTAAAAGTCCAGTTAAACCCGGATAAGCATTTCTGCATCTAACTAACGATATTTAAAAAAATATCCCGTTCAAAATAAATGCACTCCCATTGGTTTTTTTATGTTACTTAATAAAAGGGAGAATTCATATTTTAATAACCCTAATTCACAAAAATAATTTGGACTAATCTTTATTATGAAAAACAAAAAGAGACTTATTTCGATTATCTCCGTAGTTGCAATTGTTGCCATTCTTATTCTACTTAAAGTTGACTTTTCCGGAAGTGATGAAACTGTTAATACACCCGGTCAGGGTGGACCAAGACGCCAGGTATTGGTCGATATTGCGCTCCTTGAACCTCAAAAACTTCAGAACAAAATATTTACAAATGGAACCACACTAAGCAATGAAGAGGTAGAATTACGAAGCGAAACCTCCGGAAAAATAATTGAAATTTTATTTGAAGAAGGTAAACGTGTTAAGAAAGGCGATCTCCTGGTTAAAATTAACGATTCCGAACTTCAAGCAACATTAAAGAAAAATCTTTCCAGGGAAACTCTTGCAAGAGATAAGGAAGCAAGATTTAAGCAATTGCTCGTAAAAAATATGACAAGTCAGCAGGAATATGATGTTGCATTAAGCGAATTAAATTCTGTTTTAGCCGATGTTGAATTTACACGTGCACAAATTGAAAAAACTGAAGTCCGCGCTCCGTTTGATGGAGTAATTGGCTTGAGGTCAGTTAGTGTTGGAAGTTTTATTTCCACCCAGAATAATATTGCAAAGCTTCAGAGTATCAATCCTATTAAAATAGATTTTTCTGTTCCTCAAAAATACTTTGGTGTTTTGAAAGAGGGGAAAACTATAAATATTAAACTTCCGAATACAGCCAAAACTTTTTATGGAAGGATTTATGCTGTTGAACCGAAGATTGAGGAAAATACACGAACAGTTAAAGCAAGAGCAACAGTTGCAAATGAACAGAATGAATTAACCCCGGGCGCTTACGTTGAAGTAGAGATTATTCTTGAAGATATTGGTTCGGCTCTTTTAGTCCCATCGTTTGCAATAGTGCCGGATATAGAGGGAGAAAAGGTTTTCATTTATAAAAAAGGAAAAGCAGTATTACAAAAAGTTTCTACTGGAATAAGAACTGAAAGAGATGTCCAAATTATATCGGGATTGGAAAAAGGGGATTCATTAATAGTATCCGGTATAATTCAGCTTAGACCTAACATGCCGGTCAAAATTAATGCAGCAAAATAATTTTTAGCACACAAATTGTTTTCAAAATTTATTAAATAAGAAAAAGAAACAATATGAGTTTATCATCAATTAGTATTCGTCGCCCCGTTCTTGCAACGGTGATGTCTATTACAATAGTCTTATTTGGAATTATCGGTTATACATATCTTGGTGTTCGCGAATATCCGAGTATCGATCCTCCTATTATAACAGTTTCTACAAGTTACGTTGGCGCTAATGCTGATGTTATCGAATCTCAAATAACAGAGCCATTAGAAGAACAAATTAACGGAATTGCCGGAATAAGATCTTTAACATCTGTAAGCCGGGACGGACGAAGTTCTATTTCTGTTGAATTTGATGTAACAATGGATATTGAAGCTGCAGCAAATGATGTGCGCGATAGAGTTTCGCGTGCTCAAAGAAGTCTTCCAGCAGATGTTGATCCGCCTACTGTATCTAAAGCAGATGCAGATGCATTCCCCATTTTATTCTTAAGTGTAAAGAGTGATACTAGAAATCTTTTAGAACTTTCTGATATTGCACAGAATGCATTTAAGGAAAGAATACAAACTATTCCGGGTGTAAGTCAGGTTGGTATCTGGGGAGAGAGAAGATTTTCGATGCGCCTCTGGATGAACCCCGCAAAACTCGGCGCTTATAAAGTTACCCCTCTCGATATCCGAAATGCTCTTGCAAGAGAAAATATTGAATTGCCATCTGGAAGAATTGAAGGAAGCAATACAGAACTTACTGTTAGAACATTGGGAAGATTGACAACAGTAGAAGAATTCAATAATCTTATAATTAAGGAATCGGATAAAATTATTGTCCGGTTCAAAGATGTTGGTTATGCCGAATTATATCCTGAAAATGATAGATCAATTCTAAGGCGTGATGGAATTCCCATGGTGGGTGTAATTGTAATTCCACAACCGGGCGCCAATCATATTCAAATAGCCGATGAATTTTATAAACGGGTTGACCAGATTAAAAAGGATCTACCGGAAGACATTAATCTCTCAATCGGGTTTGATGTTACAAAATATATCCGTAATTCAATTAAGGAAGTTGAAGAAACAATATTACTTGCTTTCGCGCTTGTAATATTAATTATCTTCTTTTTTCTAAGAGATTGGCGCACAACAATTATTCCTATAATAGCTATTCCGGTTTCTCTAATTGGTGCATTCTTTATAATGTATCTTGCCAACTTTACAGTCAACGTTTTAACACTTCTCGGAATTGTCCTTGCGATTGGTATAGTTGTAGATGACGCTATAGTTGTACTCGAAAATATTTACAAAAAAGTTGAAAACGGAATGCATCCCGTAGAAGCCGGTGTTAAAGGTACATCCGAAATTTTCTTTGCGGTTATTTCTACAACGATTGCTCTTGCATCTGTATTTCTACCAATAATGTTTTTACAGGGAATAACAGGAAGATTATTCGTTGAATTCGGCGTAGTAATTGCCGGCTCGGTTATAATTTCATCTTTTGTTGCATTGACTTTAACGCCGATGCTAAGTTCCCGGATTCTAAAGCAGAAAGAAAAACATAGCTGGTTCTACTATAAAACAGAGCCATTCTTTAAGTGGATGGAAACGAGTTATAAAAACACACTCGATTCGTTTATGCAAAAAAGATGGCTTGCGTTTGTTATTATGTTAATATCCGGATTGATGATTTATTTTATTGGTACAAGTCTGGAATCTGAAATTGCTCCGATTGAAGATAGAGGTGAAGTAAGAATTCAATCTACAATGCCGGAAGGAACTTCGTATGAAATGATGGATAATTATATAATGAACATGACACGTGTAGTTCAGGATGCGGTTCCTGAATCGGAAGCAGTAATTTCTGTTACTGCCGGAGGAGGAGGAGGAGGTTCTTCCAATAGTGGATTTGTCAGAGTTGTTCTAAAAGAACGTGATCAAAGAAAACGCTCGCAACAGGAAATTGCAGATCAACTTACACGGTTAGCTGCCAGATATAACGATGCTCGATCATTCGTCGTGCAAAGTCAATCTATTAGTACAAGAAGAGGCGGGTTACCGGTTCAATATGTTATTCAAGCTCCAGATATTGAGCGGCTCCGTCAGGTTATTCCTAAATTTTTAGAAGCTGCTCAGGACGATCCGACGTTTGCTAATGTTGATATAAATCTTAAATTCAACAAACCTGAAATTCTTGTTGAAATAAACAGAACAAAAGCACGTGAACTTGGTGTTTCGGCTTTAGATATTGCTCAAACCATGCAGCTTGCTTACAGCGGTCAGCGGTTCGGATTTTACGTGATGAACGGAAAACAATATTCGGTTATCGGACAGGTATTCAGGGAGAATAGAAACAAGCCGCTCGATCTCGCGTCGTTATATGTTCGAAATAACCGTGGCGAATTAATTCAGCTCGATAATCTTATCACAATGAAAGAAAGAAGCAGTCCGCCGCAATTATACAGATTCAACCGTTATGCAAGCGCAACGGTATCTGCATCTCTTGCACCCGGTAAAACTATTGGCAACGGAATTGAAGCAATGGATCGGATTGCAAAGAAAGTTCTTGATGATAAATTTTCAACAGCACTTGAAGGTGCATCTAAAGACTTTGTTGAGAGCTCATCAAGCTTACTATTCACATTCATACTTGCGCTTGTATTAATCTACTTAACATTGGCGGCACAGTTCGAAAGTTTCCGCGATCCTTTCATTATAATGTTTACTGTTCCTCTGGCTATTGCCGGTGCAGTTTTATCACTCTGGTACTTCGGACAGACATTAAACATTTTCAGTCAGATCGGACAAATAATGTTGATAGGTCTTGTTACTAAAAATGGAATACTTATAGTTGAATTTGCAAATCAGAAAAAAGCACAGGGATTAAGTGTAGTTGATGCAGTTAAAGAAGCAGCACGTTTAAGATTGCGTCCTATTCTTATGACAAGTTTATCAACTGTATTGGGCACATTACCAATAGCACTTGCATTAGGTGCCGGTTCAGAAAGCCGTGTTTCAATGGGTATTGCTGTTATCGGCGGATTAATATTCTCTACAGTTCTAACATTATTTGTTATTCCGGCAATCTATTCCTATTTCTCAGAAAAGACTAAAACAGTTAGCAATGTTGCCATAGGTGAAGAAGAAAAAGAAATGCTTCATATTGAAGAAATGGCTGAAGTTTCAAAATAATTTTATTAAATGAGACGTTTCATCGGAACGTCTCTTCATATAACATTCATTTCTCTTTGCAAAAATGCCAATGCCGACCTATCTTGCACACTAAAAAAGGCATCCTATGGCAGAAACCACACCCAAAACAAACGTATTCAAATCCTTTTCAAAGAATTTCTGGACCGTAATTGTGATGGAGTTTTTTGAACGCGGTTCTTATTATGGAATGATGAGCATTCTATCTGTTTATATGACAGATCAATTAAGTTTTTCCAAAGAGTCTGTTGGTGTAATTAAAAGCACAATTCAACCTCTTCTTTATATTCTTCCAATCTTATCCGGTGCAATAGGGGATAGATATGGATACAGAAAGACATTAACTTTTGCATTCCTGTTTCTCGGACTCGGATATTTTCTTACAAGTCAAACAACCGAGTACGCAATGGTATTTGCAAGTTTAGTAATAATGGCGTTCGGTGCCGGTGCTTTCAAACCAATGATTTCAGGAACAATTGCACGGGAAACCAATGAATCTAATTCTACAGTAGGATTTGGAATTTTTTACTGGTCAATAAATCTTGGTGCATTTTTATTCCCTTTGATTCTGGTTCCTTACATTAAAAGTGCATTCGGATGGCAATATGTAATGATGGCTTCCGCAATTTGCACTGCAGCAATGTTAATTCCAACTTATCTTATTTATAAAGAACCTAAAAAACCCGAGAACACAAAAAAATTATCTGAAGTATTAGAAGGGATGGTTCTTGTTTTAACAGATTTCAGATTTATAGGGCTGATTGTTATTTACTCTGGTTTCTGGATTCTATATTTCCAGATGTTCGATTCTGTGCTCTGGTATGTTCAGAAATATGTTGATGCATCTTCGCTTGATGGTGCGGTTAATGGTTTGTTTGCAGCAATCGGAATTAATCTAAACTGGAAATTTGATGTTGAACATGTTACGGTTATAAACGCCGGAACAATTATCCTTCTTCAAATAATTGTTTCGAATATTGTGAAGAATAAAAAAGCACTTCCTACAATGATTACCGGCATAACAATGGGAACAGTAGGTATGGCGGTTCTTGCAATATCTACAAATATCTGGGTTTTTATGATTGGCATTATGGTATTCTCTATCGGCGAGATGACCGCGCATCCAAAATTTATTAGTTATGTAGGGTTAATTGCACCCGAAGATAAAAAAGCTTTGTACCTGGGTTACTCATTTTTATATGGAGTTTTAGGAAGCGGTATTGGAGGAATTCTTGGCGCTAATCTTTATGTCCACTTTGTTGATAATCTTAACCAGCCGAGTTTATTGTGGATTATTTTCAGTATGATTGGTGTGGTTACAATTATCGGACTCTTGTTATATAATAAATATCTTGCACCAAAAACTAAAAATGTATAATTAATGATAAACGACTAAATATGACCGGACTCAAAAGTATTTTCTCTAAGACAGTATTTATTTTGTTTTTATTATGTTTACAAATTTTTGGTCAGCACGATAATGTCCCGATTGATCATTATGTTTATCACTTTCTTAAAGAGATGAAGGTGAAAGGAATAATTAAAGATGTTCATGATGATAATCCGGTTATGTCCAGGTATGAAGTTAGAAAACATCTTGAATTTTTGAATGAGAAAATAAATGAGTTAAGCGCGAATGAGAAACGGTTCTTAATAAAATATCAAAATGAATTTTATGATGATAAAGCCGACAGCTCTAATACATTTCAGTTCTTTGGAACGGGCTCCGGCTTTTCATCGGATTATTCCGATTTCTTCTCAGATAAGATTAAACATATGTATAGTTACCGAGATGATAATGCAAATTATTATCTCGAAATACTCGGAAGAGCATTACAGGGTCAGCAGTTCAAACCATTTGTAAACAACTCTTCATTGTTTGATATCGGATTCAGATTCAGAGGAACCGTATTCGATAAAATCGGTTATAGTTTAACGGCACAAAAAGGCGGTATTGCCGGCTCTCAGGATCTGGCGCCGACTTTTGATCCGCGGCTGAATTACAATTTCAAATATTACGAACGCTTCGAAAATATCGGTAATTACGATTTTGCAGAAGGTTATCTGCGTTATTATACTGAACCGGCTTATGGTATGAACCTCGCGTTTCAAATTGGTAGAGAAAAATTGAAGCTTGGTTACGGCTACGGCAGCAAACTCGTCTTATCAGGCGATCACCCTGTTCTCGATTTTATTAAAATAGATTTCAATTACGGAATATTTAGCTTCACTTCCCTTCATGCTTCAACTATTGGGGAGTTTCATTTTGATAGGGAATTGAATTACACAAAAAATATTGCATATAACCGGTTCAAACTTTCATTCGAAAATCTATTTGATTTGGGATTCGGTGAATCAGTTATTTATAGTGGTAGGGGACTTGACCTTGCTTACCTCAATCCTTTTGTGTTCTATAAATATGTTGAGATGTCTCTTCAGGATAGAGATAACGGATTAGTATTTTTAGATTTTCAATCGAACTTTTTAAAGAATCTTGAATTCCAGGCAACATTTTTTCTTGATGAAAATATTCTATCGCACTTACAGGAGCTGGATCTTTTCTCAAACAAAACAGCATATCAGGTTGGTGCATTCTGGTATTCACCGTTTTCTATAGATGATCTGTCTCTCGTCCTTGAATACACAAGAATCCGTCCTTATGTTTATTCACATGTCAATATAAAAAATTCTTATACATCGCATGCACAGAATCTTGGTCATAGAATCGGCCCTAATGCAGATGAAATTCATACTGCTGTTACTTATAACATCAATGAAAAGATGAAAGTTAATTTTGAATTTCAGCATGTCCGCTCCGGCGAAAATATTTATGATGGACAGGGCAACCTTATTTTTAATGCCGGGGGTGATTATATGACCGGGCACAGAGAATTGATAGATGCAAAGTATATTAATTTTTTAGATGGCGAGAGAATAAACCAGAATATTTTTTCGTTCAACTTTAGAATTGAGCCGGTAAGAGAAGTCTGGTTTGATCTCTTCTATAGATATGTTGCAGAAAGAAATGTAACTAAAGAAACTTTATTAAACACAAGTTATGCTTGCCTTAGAATGATGTTTAACTTCTAAAATTACTTTCAAAAAAGATTAATGCGCAGATTTATCAACAAGCAGCGGAAATCAAAATAACTATTTCAAGTAAACCATCTTTTTTGTTTGTGAATTATTTCCGGCTGTTAGTCTATAAAAATAAATTCCACTGTATAATTCTCCATTCTCAATTCTAAATTCGCAATTATAAAGCCCCGGTAGTTTGTATTCATCAACAAGCGTTGCAACTTCTCTTCCCAGAATATCATATACTTTTAATGTTACATGCTGTAAGGTCGAGGCATGCCTCGACTCCACGTTTGGAATTGTATATTTTATTGTTGTTCCCGGATTAAATGGATTAGGGTAATTCTGGGAAAGTGAAAATTCAATCGGGATATTTCCTTGCTGCCCTACACTTGTTGGAACTTTTGTCCAGCATTTAATTGAATTACTCTGGAAGTTGGCGTTAATAATTTTATTTCCATCAGGGCTGAAAATAATTTTGCTGACTGTCTGACCGGCTTCACCAACTGGACTTGTCCATATTAGATTTCCATTAGAAGTATTCCACAATCTAATCAAACTTTCTGCAGAACCGCTTCCCGTTGCTATACGGCTTCCATCCGGACTGAATGTAACCGACACTACTTCATCGTTATGATTACCACTCCACAATTGTTGTCCGGTTCCAACATCCCATAATTTTACAATTCTGTTGTTACCAATAGATACAATTTTAGATCCATCGGGAATGTATCTTGCCGCATTAACAATCCCGGAATGATTCATAGTAGTAATCGGTGCGCCTGTTGTTGCATTCCATATCCTTACATTACCGCTCCAATCAGCAGAAACAACCCTGGAGTAATCAGGATTGAAATAGACTGTAGAAACAGTAGATCCAATTGAAGCAATAGACGCCGGTAATTGTGTTGTTATATTCCATACTTTTATATATTGAGTTGAACCAGAAACGGCAAAATTACCGTTACTGCTTATCGAAAGAAAATGAATACCGGAATTAAGGTTTGAATCGTGAACACCAAGCCACACTACATTTCCGTTGTTTGCATTTAAACATTTAACCAGATTATCCTCGTTTGCAATCATTACGCGGGTATCAAATGAACAAAAGAGCGCTGCTATTACAACATCAACATCGGTCATTATCCAGAGTTGTGCACCGGTTTCTGCATCGAGCATTCTAACTGTTTTATCTGCACTTGCTGCAACAACACGAGTTCCATCCAGACTTACATCAATCCAGTTTACTCTTCCATCGAACGGGCTTGACCATAATAAACTTCCTGTAGCTGCATTCCATGCTTTTACAGTTTTATCATCACTACCGGAAAAAACTTTGGAACCATTAGAACTTATTGCAACTGTTCTAACGTAACCTGAATGATTTCCCGTCCAGGAGAGAGTATAGCTTTCTTGAGCAATAACTAATGTGTTTATGGCAATTATTAAATGCGCAATTTTTATCATTGTTCACCTTTTAGTAATTATTTTTTTAACGGAGGAAAATCATCTTTTGTGTTTGTACAAACCCTCCGTCTCACAACTGATTGAAGTAAATTCCGCCCGACAATATCGGGTTGTGACTGTGATCTGGCATAGGTAATTTTATTGTAGACAGATCCCCAGAATAGATTTTTCCCGGGCAACTAAATTCAGCAATGACAAAAAGATAAAGAGCAAACCGAAAATTATTCTTGTTCTTATGTGATTCTCAACTTATAATATATGTTAATTGGAGTTAAGAAGAATAGAAATCCTGATGGTATTATGCCCACTACAGAATCCCCTTCAAATGTGGAAAGAAATAATCAATTAACTTTGTTATGAACTACGTTATTGTAATAGGGAAAATGAATAGCAACCGGAGGTAACTTATCGAATTGATATCTTTGGTGCAAAAACAATTTTTAAAACTTTCAAAAAAGGGTTGTTTGGGTTTATATAAATGTTTCTAAATTCTTTTACATTATTTGTTATTTATGAAATAATATTTTGCCGATTAAAAATTATCCAATAAATTTGCACCCATGATAGAAAAATACAAACATATAATCTGGGACTGGAACGGGACAATTCTTAATGATGTTGAGTTATGTGTTGAGTTAATCAACTGGCTCGCACAATCCCGCTCGATTCCAGAAATTGACATAAATAGATACCGGGAGGTATTCACTATCCCTGTAAAAAATTATTATGCTGCACTCGGTTTCAATTTTGAAAAGGAATCTTTTGAGAAGCTGGGTAAAATATGGATGGATGAATATGAGTGCAGAAAATTTGAGTGTAATCTTTATAAAGGTGTTACGGTTCTACTCAATAAAATTGAGAACGCAGCAATTGGTCAATCGATACTTTCAGCATACTCACAGCACACACTGGATGAACTTGTTGAACATTACGGGTTGAAAAAATATTTTACACATGTTGTTGGACTCGATAATATTTATGCTGCAAGTAAACTTCACCTCGGTAAAGATTTGATGAAGCGGCTTGGCAATGGTAAAGGGGAAACACTTTTGATTGGCGATACCGTTCACGATTTTGAAGTCGCATCGGAAATAGGTGCTGATTGTATCTTGCTGGCAAGCGGACACCAGAATAAAAAAGTATTACTTGAGTGCGGTGTTCAAGTATGCGATTCCATTCTTGAACTCTTATAGTTATTACTTCTCTTAAATATTCTTTTCAAAAATATTTGTGTCCTTTCATTAATTGATTTCATAATTTGAGCACGAATAAATCTAAAAAACTTCATCGAGGTATTATATGTTAAAACGTTCTCTAATACTTCTTCTTACTGTTTCATCATTTATTTTTTCACAGCAATTAAAATCACCCGAGGAATTCTTAGGATACAAAGTTGGTGCTGACTATAAAATTGCTGATTACGAAACCATTCAAAAATATTTTAAACACCTTGCTGAATTTTCCAAACAAATTATTTATCAGGAAATCGGCAAGACCTCGCAGAAGCGCGATATGTTCATGGCTGTTATTAGCTCCGAGGAAAATATCCGCAATGTCGATAAATACCGGGACATAATAAAAAAACTTTCCGATCCGCGTATAACCTCCGATGCAGAAGCCGAACCACTTGTTAAAGAAGGAAAGACAATTGTGCTGGTTACCTGTAATATTCACTCAACGGAAATTGCTTCAGCACAAATGTCGATGGAGCTTGCTTACAATTTAATAACTGGCAAAGCTTCGCAGGAAGTTATTAATTCCTTGAGCGACGTCATTTTTATTCTGATGCCGTCAATTAATCCTGATGGTACAACGATGGTTGTTGACTGGTACAACAAAACATTAAACACCGAATACGACGGCGCACAAATGCCATGGCTTTATCAGACTTATGCCGGACACGATAATAACCGCGACTGGTTTATGTTCAATCTTCAGGAAACTAAAAATGTTGTTAAGGTTGCATTCCACGATTGGCTTCCGCAAATCTGGCTGGATGAGCATCAGATGGGAAACAACGGTGCTCGTTTATTTGTAGTGCCGTATAAAGATCCTATTAATCCTAATGTAAATCCTCTTATCTGGCGATGGGCCGGATTAATTGGAAGCTACACCGCGCTCGATCTCGAACAACAAGGTTACAACGGAGTTATTAGTCATGCACTTTTTGAAGGTTGGTGGGAAGGTCCAGCAAGCGATTGCGGAATGTGGCATAATCAAATTTCACTTTTATCTGAAATGGCAAGCGTTAATGTCGCAAGTCCTGTTTTTATTGATCCTTCGGAAGTAAGAGCAACCAGCGAAATTACTACATATGATATAAGAACCAATTACCCAAATCCATGGCGTGGTGGTTGGTGGCGGCTGCGCGATATTGTAAACTATGAACTCGCATTAACTGAAGCTTTAATAAAAATTTCTTCTCAACACAAAAATGAAATTTTGAGTAACTATTATAGAATGACTAAAGAAGCTATTGAAAAAGGGAAGAATGAAAAGCCATTTGCTTATGTAATTCCACGAGATCAGAATGATCCCGTTACAACTTCTAAAATGATCGAGATACTTCAGATGGGAGCAGTTGAAGTAAACTTTAGCGAGAAAGAATTTATTGTTGATAATATTATTTATCCCGCTAACAGTTATATAGTTTATCTGGCTCAGCCAAACGGTCGATATGCAAAAGATTTGATGGAAGAACAGAGTTATCCTGATTTAAGAAAATCACGCACTGAATCTCCAATTGTTCCTTATGATGTTGCCGGCTGGACATTGCCGTATTTAATGGGAGTAAAAAGTTTTCAGGTTGATAAACCGTTTGAGGTTGCTTCTATAAAATTAAGCGATGCAAAATATCAGCAAGGTTCGGTGAATGAAAATTCAGGTGAATATTATGTTGCAAAATCTGGATTGAATGTAAATTCGACTTTAATAAATAGACTTCATAAAGCAAACATTCCTGTTTATTGGAACACAGAAAAAATTGTAATAAACAGCAAAACATATAACCAGGGATCAGTTTTTGTTGATGCCAATCTCAAATCCAAAGATATAATTAAGAAAGCGGCGGAAGATCTTCATCTTCAATTTGATGTTGCAGACCAGATTGAAAAGGAAAAGATAAAGGAGATTAAGAAACTTAAAGTTGGGCTTTATCAGCCATGGACTGCTAATATGGACGAAGGATGGACGAGATTAGCTTTGGAGAATTATGAGTTTAACTTTGTTACTATGCACAACAAAGATTTCAAGGACAAAAATCTTAAAAAGAAATTTGATGTAATTATAATTCCTGACATGAATGGGGACTTGATTAAGAGTGGTAAACCGAGCGGTGATGCTGCAAGATTTTCAAGACCTAGACCGGCTGAATATGACAGCGGACTTGGTAAGATTGGATTAGAGAACCTGAAAAATTTTGTTGAGAAGGATGGAGGCTACCTTCTTACAATTGGTCAGGCATGCAATTTCGCAATTGAGGATCTGGGACTTAGGGTTAATAATACATTGAAGAATTTGAGGAATGATGATTTCTTCTGTCCCGGTTCATTGTTACGGATAAATGTTGATAACACTCAACCAATCGGTTACGGAATGGAAGAGGAGAGTCTTGGTTATGTGAGCGATAAGATTGCATTTGCAACCACAACTCCATTCGGTAAATTTGATAGGAGTGTTGTTGTTCGTTTTCCGGACAAGGAATTGTTGAAATCGGGATTTTTACTTGGCGAGGATTATTTATTTAAGCGAGCCGCTGTTGTAGATGTTAAACAAAAAAACGGTCATGTTATTTTGTTCGGATTCAAAGTGCAGAACAGACACTGGACTTTTGGAACTTTCAAATTATTATTTAACGCTATACATTCGGCGGGGTTGAAGTAATCGAATTTTTATATTAAAGCTGTCTCATTTTCAAGATATTAAAGGAAATAAAACTGTTGTAGTATTGAATTGATTTAAGATATTTCAGAAAAACGAATAATGAGACAGCTCTATAATTAAAATAAGTTATATTATTCTTCAAAAGTTGCAGTGGCCTTTTTACCATCCCAATGCAATGTAATTTTTAACCACTTGCACAAATCAATATCTTGCCACATTATTTCATTCCCATCAGAGTCGGATATTTTTAGATCCCAAAGACAAATATTTTCAAGTGGGCTAAATTTTACCTCGCATTCTTCACCATCTCCCAAGACATCTTGACCGAGAATGTCCTCTTCCCAGTTTTCAGAATCATTAGGTGAAATAAACACGCTATGAATTACTACTCCGGTTTTATTAATTAAAGTAAAATTCTGTAAAGCTTCTTGAGCAAAATTTGTAATTGAGAAGAAAAATAAAAATCCGGTATATAGAACTAATAATTGTTTTTTCATTTAACCTCCTTTTTGTAATTACCAAATAATTAAGATGTGCTGCTTTTATATGTTTTGTTTTAAAAACTTGTTTGGTATACAATTTTAATCATGAAAAAAATAACAAATTTTTCAGTTACTTTTCAGTAAATCATCTAACAATTTATTAAAGAGAATAAATGAAAAAAATTTTGTTTAAATGCAGTATATTACTCAAATCCAATTTCAAGCAAACTAATTGGGTCAATTCGGTTTCCATACCACTGAACTCCCCAATGAAGATGAGCAGATGTTGACCGACCTGTAGATCCGACTTCGCCAATTTTCTGACCTCTTGTTACTTTGTCGCCCGTTTTTACGTTTAGTTTACTAAGGTGGAGATAAATACTAGAAAGCCCCATTCCGTGATCTAAAAGAATAAAATTTCCGTTATAATAAAAATCTTCACCGGCAATAATTACTATTCCATCCGATGTTGCAAGAACCGGAGTTCCTTCGGGAGCCGCAATGTCTATTCCGTTGTGTGGATTTTTAGGAACACCGTTTAATATTCTTTGGCTACCGAAAACACTCGATATTCTTCCTTCTGCCGGTTTAATAAATCCTTTTCTAAATAGTGTTGAATCGATTTTACCAACCTTTGAACGAGCTTCTTTCATATATTCGCTCTCAATTTCAATTCTCTCCAATTCCTCAGGCGGTGGATTAACAAATTTCTCGGCAATCTTCAGCTTCTGAATAACATACTTCCTTTTAGGCAATTGAATTTGTTTTATTTCCTTCTTACCGTTTTCGAATTCAACTTTCAAGTAATGAGTTCCGGCAGCATCGCGATCAAAACCGAGAACAAACATTCCGTTCTTATCAACTTTAAGCCGTGTATCATTAAAGAATACAGTAGAAATATTTTTACCTGTTCCAATTAATAATCCACCCGGTTCTGCTTTCCCGTTTAATTTTAATTCCTGAGCGTTCGCCACTATTGAGAATAAAAATAGAAATAGAAATAGAATTGGAAGGGTAATTATCTTCATTTCTGCCTATTAGAATATTGTCCAGTAAACAGAAAGTTGAGCGGCAAAACTTCTATAACTCGATTCATCGCGCGAAGTACTCTGTGCAATTATTCTGCCCGAGAATAATAAATTGCGGGAGGGTTGATAAAAAGTATCGAGGTAAGCACCCAATACCAGGATTTTATTCCTCGGAATTATTCCTAATTTACCACCAAGAGTAACTCTTAAATCCTTCTTCCTTTCAAGTTCGTTATCTACCCATATACTATGGGATTCAAAATTTGTGGGTGAATAGTAATACTGGGCTTTGTATTTATAATTTGTGTAGTAGTATTCATATCCAACGGCAAGATCTTTATAAAAATATTTTCCTAACCTCAGGATCAGATCATTACCTTCATTTCCATCACTAACAGAAATATACTGGAAAGAGCCGGATACTTTTAATCCATCCCTGTGTTTATAATAACCTTCCAATCTAATTAAACTTGCCATATAGCGTATATCAATCAGATAAGGTGAATATAGAATTAATGCGGCATCCGAATTCTGATATTGTAAGGAAAGTGAAATTGTATCCCGTCTTTCAAATCTTATGAATGCATCTTTTTCATCACGGAATAAATATCCTCTTGCACTGCTTCTGCCTATTCCCGCGCCCATATTCAAATCCCTTGCAAGCCTAACTACGCCGTGAGCTTTAAATGTATTATAACGGATATTACCGATGTAGTTGTATGTGCTAATCACATCCTGGTCAAGAATGCTTTCAATTGCTTTTAGCTGAATTCTTGTAAATGAAATACCGAGAGAAAAGAAATTTGTAATTCCAAGTTCGAGCCGCGAACCTAATGAAAAGAGACTGAACCCGGCATTATCGGAATAGAATTGCATTGCCGGTGCAAGAGCAACATAGTTAGGAAAGTTTTCTAATATTGCACTTAATCCCGTAAGTGGTAAATAACTCTTGCGCATCTGAACCATACTTACCTGTGTAGAATCGAGTTGCCACGTATCTAATAACATGTTATAAACTGTCCGGGCGGAATCATACTCGGCTGCTTTAGCGTAAGAGTCGCCAAGATAAAGCCATGCGTCAAAATCAGTAGAATCCTCTTTTGCAAGAGCTTTAAATTCTTTGATGGCATTAAGAGTATCGTCAATTGCATAATAAACTTTGGCTCTCTGCATCGATGCTTCATAATTATATCCCTGTTTCAGCACTTCGTAATAAGTATCCAATGCTTTTTGAAATTCTTTTGCACAGAAAAGTACATCGCCATATTCTTTCAGAATCAGAACGTTTGGCTCGGCTTTA
>JBBIHP010000002.1:47913-91603 GCA_037446915.1 Ignavibacteria bacterium | reverse complement strand
ATCAAATTTAATTGCTAGTAAGCACAAACCTTTCTATTTTTTAGCCGTCTTAAACTTGTAGATTGTCAACAATATTCAAACGTTAGAGAGATTAAAATGCAAAATAATTATGTATCTCACCGTTATTGGATTATTGCATCAATAATAATTATTGCCCTGATAATTCTACTCTATCCGCTTACTCCTTACGAAAGTTTGAATATGAACATAACTCAATCCGAGGCGATTCAGATAGCAAAAGATTTTTTGAAAGAACAGAATGAAAACGTTGATAATATGTATGTAGAAGTTTTCCTGGATAATTCACCTGTTGAAGCCAGATACATATTAAAAAAATTAGGCGGAAAACAATTTAAGGATTACGGCAAAGATGAATTATGGTCTAATTTAAGCTGGACAGTCTATTTCCATCAAAATCTACCAAGAAATATTCAACAGAAAAGCATAACAGTTGATGTTTCTAATAAAGGTAAGGTATTTGGATTTAACAAGATCTTACCGGACACAATTTCAATTCCATCAATTTCGAAAGAAGAAGCTACTTCACTGGTATCGTCGTACCTCACTGAAGAAATCAGTTCTGATTTCAATAATTTTAAGATGACAGAATCCCGCGAAGAAAATATTAAAGCAAGGACTGACTACTCGTTCCGATGGGAAAAGGATGTAGAAAAATTAGATGCTAAAATAATTATTACAGCGCGGGTTTTGGGAAATAGTGTTGGAAGTTATTCATACTACTTTGAAGTGCCGCAACAGGACCGCGAATATTTTTTAGCAATTGAAGCTATTTACGGAACAGTCTCGGTAATTTTTGTAATCTTTATAATGCTAATAGCATTTTACCTCTTCCTTAAAAAATATCATCAGGGGGAAGTTTGGATAAGTGTTGGAAGAAATTTTTTCCTTCTCTATTTCGGTCTATCGTTAATTAACTTAATAAATTATTGGCCGGCAATTGGACAGGGCGCTTTTATTGGTAACGTTTCTTTCCTTTACACAAAAATAATTATCGTTATAGTAAATGGATTAATTTTCTCTTTCTTCCTTTCTTTGTTAATATTTGCAGCATGGACAGTAGGCGAATCTTATGCAAGAAGTTTATGGCCTAATAAATTAAAAGGGATCGATGCATTTATTAAAGGTCACTTCTTCGCAGTAGATTCAGGTAATTCGCTACTGAAAGGTTTTGTATTAGGATCTACACTTTCGCTAAGCTTTGTTGTTGTTGCACTGATAATCAATCAACCGGATGCAAAAATTTTTATTTCACCTGTTGGTTTGCTTGAAAGTCATGCTGCTTTTTTACCTGTATTAGCAACCATACTTGACGGAGCAACTACTTCAATATTGGCTTCTATTGGAATTACATTTTTCATTGTTAACATTTCTTATCAGCGATGGAAAAAGAAATGGGTCTCAATATTTTTATCGGGAATTGTAACTACACTCGGATTTGTTATTGCCTCAACTCCTCCTTCACTAAACAATTTCGGAATAAATTTATTAGCCGGATTTATTTTCGGGTGCGGAATTGCATACATTTATTTTCTGTTCGATTTACTTACAATATTGAGTCTTCATTTTACTTCAATTTTGGTTGCAAAAGGATTTGCACTTTATGCCAGTAAAAATTCTTTTTTTGAATTGAATTTTGTATTGCTCGTTATCGCGTACTTAATAATTCCATTGATATATGTAATCAGCCGGATAAAGAAAGAAGAGTTTGTGCTTGAAAACTACGGACTTCCTTCCCATGTTTTAAGAATTTCTGAAAGAGAACGTTTAAAGAAAGAAATGGAAATTGCTGCACGTGTTCAATTAAGTCTTCTACCAAAAGAAGATCCGGAGATTCCGGGATACGATGTTGCAAGTATCTCCTTACCAGCAGTTGAAGCCGGTGGTGATTATTTTGATTTTGTTAAACTAAGTAATAATAAGATTGGAATTGCAATCGGTGACGTATCCGGTAAAGGAATTGGCGCAGCAATTTACATGACGTTGACAAAGGGAATTCTTCAAGCACATGCAGAAGAAAATGTTTCTCCTTCCAATGTTCTTGTTAAAGTGAACCGGTTACTCTACAAAACAATCGAAAAAAATTCTTTCGTAAGTATGTTCTATGCAATTCTTGATAGAAACAGTAATATGATTACATACTCACGTGCCGGTCATAATCCCGGTATCTTATGCAGCCAGCAATCAGGCGGAACAAGGTTGCTTCTTAGTAAAGGAATGGCTCTCGGACTTGAAGAAGGATCCATTTTTACATCCACGTTAAATGAAGAAACTATAGAAATTAAATCGGGTGATGTTTTTGTACTTTATACGGATGGGTTCACCGAAGCGATGAACGAAAGACATGATCAGTTTGGCGAAGATAAATTAATACAAATTATAGAATCGAACAGAAACCTTGCCGCAAAAGAGTTAATTAACCTGGTTTTAAAAGAAGTTAGAAAGTTTACTGATAATTTTCCGCAGAATGACGATATGACAATAGTTGTTTTGAAAAAATTATAGTAAGATGTAATTATCAGAACTTATTTCTGCCAGATTATTTTTTTCTCAATCTCCTTTTCGTTACCGGCAATATTATCTTTAATAACAATTTTAATTTGATATTCGCCCGGTGCAAAGTTATTCAAGTCCAGTTGAAAATAGTTCCGAGGATCTTTCTCAAGCGTTTTATAATTGGATTTAAGTGTAATTTTTTGATCGCTTGTTAATCCCAGGAAATTTGTAATAGAAGAAAAGAACTTAGAGAGCCCGGTTTTTTCTTCTTCGCTATATTCACTGATAATCAAACTCTGTTCAAAATTTGTAAGACCTTCATTATCCTTTTCAAGATTATAAATCTCGTAGTAAATAAACAGAGGATCGGTATTAGTAAAGTTATTTTCAATGTATGGTTTAATACAAATCTCATTCCTTTTAAAATAACCATCCGTTTTCAATTCAGTTGATATATCATTTGCAATTAAAAGATCGCTTATATCAAAGAAATTGTTGCTGAATTTTTTTACTATAAAATTTTTGTGAGATGAAAATGTTCCGTTATCAAAATTGCGAATCATTTCAAAAGCTATGTATCCTGAATCTGGCTGTAATGTAACAAACAAATTTTTAGGCAACCGGTCATTTCTGTTTACCGGAATATCTTGTGTTGTCCTAAAATTTTCCAGATACTCTTTATCAAAATGGAAGAACCCGATTCTATAATTAATTGAATCTGCATTAAGATTTTCTGCACCAGGGATTAAATAACTGATGTATAGATCTGTATTATTTCTTTTATCACTTTTAAACTGGGTAATTGAGTAAGGAACATCAATCTTAGGACCTTCGAACTTCGGTTTATAAAAGGAAAGAATATTTCTGTTAAGGTCATTAACAAAATCCACATAATTGCCCGGTACTTGTGGTAAAAGTTTATCCATCTCTGCAGCCGGCCAGGAATATTGATAATTACCAGTTGAGAAAGCATCTGTAAATGCTATATTCATTCCTTCATAATTCCATAATTCTGATTTCACATTTACAGTTCCATCAAGATTTACTGAAGGTCTTATCCTGGTTCTGTTCAAAGGGTCGCCATATCTAATCAAAGTTTGACCCATATCGGTTGCCCATCCATAAAGACCAAGTGAAGGAACGCTGAAATTAAGATTTGCATAAGCAACGCGGGAATAGTGTTCGAGCAATCTTTCGTTATATTCGGTTAGAAATAACGGATCAAATGTTTTCCAGAAAGACTCTATTATTTCATCTACATTTTCATCATTAATTATATCTGATGCTAACGACTCCGATTCACCAAGGAAAAATAAAATTGAATTTACCATGAAATCATCTTTTTCAAACTTATCCATCATATTAAGTGCTAATTTGTATTCATCGTGAGATCGTTTCATTTTTGAAATCTTATAATATAACAGACCTAATAACAGGTGAACATTTTTATCGTCTTTTTTATTTCTTACTAATCGGTTTAGCAACGGAATTCCTCTTTCCGGTTTACCCGCTCTTTCATACAATAGACCGAGCTTAATTATTGAATCATAATTCGATGTATCTTTCGAGAGAGCGGACAATAAATATTTTTCAGATTCCTTAAAATCTTTGTTAGCAGCTTCCTGCACACTCATAAATATTCCGTTTTCCAATCGCACCGATTTATTAAACTCCTTAAAGTCATTTGCTTTCATATCGCCCAGACTTAAATATGCATCAACCTGGTTAGAATCGAGTGAAATGATTTCTTTGTATTGCTTCATCGAGCTTCTGCGGGCAAAGTCTTTCATTAAGTCCGCAAATGCATATCTGTATTCAAAATTTTCAGGCTCCAGTAATGCTGCTTTTCTAAATTGCTCGTAAGCAATGTTTCTGGAAAGAAACGTATCTTTTTTCAAATTGATTTTAGCTAATTCATAGTAAGAAGCCGCATCTCCATACTTTCTAATCGATTCCTTAAAATATTTTTCTGCAGATAATACATCTTTTGAGTTTAGCGCCTCAATACCCTTTAAATAAAGATCCGTCTTTTCTTTTCCATCATAAGAAGCAATAATACAATTTATGTTTAGCGGGTAACACAAAGCTGGAATTGATATGAATAGAAGAATTAAAAGAAATAATATGTTTGTTTTGATGAGTTTCATCTTAATTACGGAATAATTTAGTTAGAACTGATAATTAAAATCAATTCAAATTTTCAATCATACAACAACTAAAAATTTTTTGGCTGATTTGCAACCTTTCAAAATATCATCTCGTCTAAAAAGTTGAAGAAAATGGAAAACTTATGAAAAAAATTTTTACATTGATTCTGCTTTCATCAATTATAGTTTATTCGAATAATGATCAGAAAGTTGTTCCATTAAAAAAAATTGATACGCCGATAGTTATTGATGGCATAATAGATAAAGAATGGGATTCAGTAAATGAAATAAACGGTTTCTTCCAGTTGGCACCTTATTATGGTAAAGATCCTTCAAAGCATACTTACGCTAAAATATTAACAACAGAAACTTCCCTTTACTGCCTAATTGTTTGTTATGACGACCCGATAAACATTCAGCAGAACACAGGAAAATTGGACGACTTCGGGGGGGATGTCGTCTCTTTAATGCTCGATACTTTTGGCGATAAACGGACAGCTTACAAATTTGCTGTAAGTGCTGCCGGGGTCCGTGCCGATTGCAGACTGCTGGATGACGCCCGCAATAGAGATTATAACTGGGATGGAATCTGGTTCTCTGATAGTAAAGTGTATGATTGGGGCTATGTTGTTGAGATTGAAATCCCTTACAAATCAATTCAGTATAACTCTAATCTTGAATACTGGGGACTTGACATCGACAGGTGGATACCGGCAATATCAGAAGACCAATACTGGTGCTACTACGAACAGAATGAAGGTCAGCGTGTTTCTAAATTCGGAAAACTTTTGTTCGAAGATTTCAGACCATCGGTAAAAGGATTGAACCTTGAAATCTATCCTACTGCATTTGGTAAATTAACTTACCTTGGCGGTAGTAAATACAAGATGGATCCAAACGCCGGACTCGATATTTTTTATAATCCATCACCACAATTAACATTACAGGTTACAGCAAATCCGGATTTCGCACAGATTGAAGCCGACCCGTATGATTTCAATATTTCGCGTTACGAATCATTCTTCTCTGAGAGAAGACCTTTCTTTATTCAAGGGAACGAAATATTTATGCCATCGGGCAGACAGAGAAATTCTGGTTTTTATACTCCTCTCGAACTTTTCTATTCAAGAAGAATCGGAAAGAAATTACCCGATGGAAGAGAAGTACCTATAATTTTCGGAGCTAAGGCATTCGGTCGTTACGATGATTGGGAATACGGCGGATTTGTTGCACGAACACCTGAAAAAGATTTTACAAATTATGATGGAACTAATGCTACCGAACCTTCAGCATATTTTATTTCGGGTAGAGTAAAAAAACAAATTATGGGTAATTCAAATGTTGGTGTTCTCTTCGTAGGTAAGCAGACAACCGGAAATACTTATGGCGTACTTGATGTTGACGGAGCTTTCAGAGGTTCTTCATGGCAATTGTCGTATCAATTAGCACGTTCTATAAAAAATTCGGATGGCGATTATGCTGCATCGATGGGTTACATGAATTTTAGTGAAAATTGGGCAACAGGAATTAGAACCAGATATATAGGAGAAAATTTTGATGTCGATCAGGTTGGATATGTACCATGGAAAGGCACATTTCACCTTGCATCATTCACCGGTCCTATCTGGTATCCTAAAGAGGGTGCTGTCTCTCAAATATTGATTTATACAGGTCCTGTTCTTGATTATGAAAAAGTTGATAATTACACAGACCATGGATGGTTATTCGGTTACAATATGCAATTCAGAAGTAACTGGGGATTTGAAATAAATGCTTCGCTTGGTAAATCGAAAGACTTGAGTGTGAAATATGATTCATATGAATTGACATACAGTTCCTGGTTTAATATTAATCCAAAGTGGAATGCAAATATCTGGGGGGGATATACTAAGACTTATAATTTTTCGAGAGACTATTTGGCATTTTACTCATGGGCCGGCGGAAGTTTCTCGCTGAAAGCATCGGATATCATCCGGCTTGGAACATCCTTAAATATGTGGATAGAGGGAAATCCATCCGGAAATGTAGAGGATATTACTTATAACGCGCGTCCATGGATTTCTATTACACCTGTTAACGATCTTAATTTCTATATTTACGTAGATAACCTTTTCGTTAAGTCATCGGATAAATTAGAGAGGGTATTTATTGGAGGATTATTTTCATATCAATTTTCGCCAAAGAGCTGGATCTACTTTGCAATAAACGAAGCGCACAACAGGTTTAACAATGTACGAACAATGGAATTAAGTGATAGAGTATCGGTATTGAAAATAAAATACCTCTATTACTTCTAATCCCCTTTCCTTCTATTAAAAACATAGTTAAATTAATCCAGAAAAAGATCGGGATTTTTTATGCCATATAAATTCATTGAACATCCGGCAGATATTGCAGTTGAAGTTGATGGTAACTCTTTAGAAGAACTTTTCAAATCGGCTTGCTATGCATGGCGCGAAGCTGCAATGAATATCTCTTCTTTTAACAAAGAATCCTCCAAAAAATTTATATTCAATGGAACTACTTCTGAAATATTACTAATAGAATTATTGAGTGAATTAAACTTCCAGCTCTATAGTAAAAAGTGGGTCTTTGTTACAATTCAAAATCTGGCAATTGATAAAACAGATTCTGAATACCATCTCGAAATTGAATTATTCGGTCAAACATTCCATCCCGAAATTCATAACATGAAAGAAGAGATTAAGGCAATAACCTACCATCAGGTTAAAATAGAAAAAGTTGGCAATCTTTATAAAACATTGATTGTTTTCGACGTTTAAGCAGAACAAAATTTGTCCCCTGTTAATTACCGAAGAGATTAAAATGAACATTTCCGGAATCGAAATCGAAAAGGTTAACGATAATCTGTGGGAGATTCCAATAACCGGCGAAATGCTTGTACCGGGAAGAATTTATGCTTCCGAAAAAATGTTTAAAGAAACACTTCAAAACGATGAAGCAATAAAACAGGTTATTAACGTTGCTCATCTCCCCGGAATTCAGAAATATTCTCTTGCAATGCCGGATATTCACTGGGGATATGGTTTCCCGATTGGCGGTGTAGCGGCAACAGATATTAATACGGGAGTAATCTCCCCCGGCGGTGTTGGTTACGATATTAATTGTGGTGTGCGGCTTGCTAAAACTTCTCTTAATTACAATTCAATAAAGAACAGAATTCAAAAACTTGTTGAGAATTTATTCAACGATATACCAACAGGTGTTGGTTCAAGCGGTGCGATAAAAAAATTAAATTCAAACGAGATAAAAAAAATTCTTAGGAATGGTTCCGAATGGGCAATAACAAATGGATTCGGTTCTGATGAAGATTTAATTCTGACAGAGGAAAAAGGTAAAATTAAAGATGCTAATCCGGATGCTGTAAGTAATAGAGCTATTGAAAGAGGTATGGATCAGGCCGGAACACTCGGTTCCGGTAATCACTTTTTAGAGATTGATATAGTTGATGAAATATACGATGAAAAAGCTGCCACAATATTAGGTTTATTTACAAATCAAATTGTTATTCAGATTCATACGGGTTCGCGCGGATTGGGTTACCAGGTATGCGACGACTATCTGAAAGTTCTTGTTCAATCCGAAAAAAAATACGGTTTTAATTTGCCCGATAAACAACTTGCATGCGCACCAATTAAATCCGAAGAAGGGCAAAATTATCTTGGCGCTATGCGTTCTGCTGCTAACTTTGCATGGAACAACAGACAAATTATTATGCATCTGGCAAAAAAAAGTTTTAATCGCACTCTTAATATTTCTGATGCAGAACTTAACTTCTCACTGATATACGATGTATGCCATAACATCGCAAAGATTGAAGAGCATATAATAGACGGCAAAGCCAAAAAGGTTTGTGTTCACAGGAAAGGTGCAACACGTGCATTCCCGGCAAATAATAATCTGATACCGGATAAGTATAAAAGTATTGGTCAACCTGTTCTAATACCCGGCGACATGGGAAGATATTCTTTTGTTTCGATTGGAACAGAGAAAGCAATGGAAGAAACTTTTGGTAGTTCATGCCACGGTGCCGGAAGAGTTCAAAGCAGACATCAGGCACTTAAAGCTGCTAAAGGTAAAAATCTGATTGACGAATTAACAAAGAAAGGAATTGTTATTCAGGCAAAAGGTTATAAAACTATTGCAGAAGAGATGCCGCATGCTTATAAAGATGTTTCTGATGTAGTTGATGTAATGCATAATGCGGGAATAAGTACTAAAGTTGCAAAGTTGAAACCCGTTGGTGTAATTAAGGGATAAAAAAAAGCCGGCATTTAACCGGCTTTGCAAAACCTTTGTTTAAGATCAGCATGGGAATTGAATTCTCTTTGTCATCTGATCCCATTTAACAACTTGCTCTGAAGTTAATAATGCTTTAATATCTTCCATCAATTTCTTATTCAATTGGCAGATCTGGTTTGTAATTCTAATTGAAGCCGGATTGTCTTTGATTTTCTGTTTTGTTTCATTGTTAAGTATTCTTAGCTTTTCATTTGCTTGCTGACGGGTTATTACACCGTTTTTGAGGTCCTCCATAATAGCTTTGCGTTTTTCATTAGCGGCTTTTACAATTTCCTTATTCGCGTCCTGAAATGCAACCAGTAACGGTCTCAGTGATTCATGATAGGTTTTCATTAATGCACGGATATCGGTCACCTGTGCTTCGGTTAAATCTAATCTGCGGAATATTAAACCGAGTTGTTTTGTAAAATCGAAATTTGCCAACCATGGAATTCCACGAATAACCGGATCATTTGCATTCAGATTGTTTGTAAGCGATAGTATTCCAAAGTTGAAAAGTGAATTGCTGAATTTCATATCGGTGGTTAAAGTTGCATCCTCAATTCCATTCAGAATATCGTTATTATCAATCATTATAAATTGCGGGGAATCGAAACTTGAAGGTTGAACTGGCTCAACCTCATTGGATTGACTACAACCCCAGGTAAAAATTGCAATTAGTGTAATCAATAATACGAGGGACTTGTGTTTCTTCATGCTTACCTCCATTTATAAAATTTACGATCAATTGACAAATCAATCTTTCTAACGGTTTAATATAGTTAATAGAAATGTTTATTTCTATTTAATTTTATTTCAGATAATCTTAATGACATCTTTGAATTTATAGCAAAGTAAACCTATTTTGGTTTAACAGTTTTTATAAAATGAGGCATTTATGAATAAGACTATAAATGGACTTTCGGTCAATACATTTGGAGATGAAAAAAATCAGCCGGTAATTTTTGTACATGGATTTCCATACGATCACACAATGTGGGAAGAACAGATAAATTTTCTTAAGGATAAATATTATTGTGTAGCTTTTGATGTAAGAGGACTTGGCGCAAGCTTTGTCGGTGATGGACAATATACAATGGAATTTTTTGTAGACGATTTATTTTCCATAATATCCGAACTGAAACTTAAGAAACCGGTATTGTGCGGACTTTCTATGGGAGGATACATTGCCTTACGCGCCGTTGAAAGAAATCAGGATCTTTTTTCTGCACTCATATTATTAGATACACGTTCCGAAGCTGATGATAACACCGGTAAACTGAAACGTGCCGCCGGTATTAATCAAATTAATACCGAAGGGTTGGATAAATTTGTTAAAGCATTTGTAACATTCTGCTTTGCCGATGAAGCCCCGATTGAGCAAGAAGAAATGTTCAACAGAACTCTTCAGAAATCATACAAGCACAATCCCTTTGGTGTTAAGGGATGTATAATTGCAATTATGAGCCGAACAGATACAACAAACTTTTTATCACATATTAGAATTCCCACATTAGTTATTTGCGGCTCATTCGATAAACTTACTCCCCCGTTAGTAATGAGAGCTATGGCAGAAAAAATCCGTGGAAGCGAGTTTGCAATTGTTCCCCGGGCAGGACACATGACACCACTTGAGAATCCGGCTAATGTTAATGATCTTATCGGAGGTTTCTTAAAAAGAAAATTTGGCAAATAAAATTACTTCTGAATTACACTATCGATACTCTTAAACTCTTTTATCCTTTCCGGCTGTTTAACTTTTTTAAGAGTATCCTTTTCTAATTTTAATCCCTCTTTAACCTTTTCTTCAACCTGTCTTGGGATTAATTGTGTATCAAAGTAACCTGACGTTGATAATATCAAACCAACCGTTATCAGGATTGAACAAAGCACGGGAATAAAAATATCGCTTACCCAACCTAAAATTTTGAAAGGCAGCTTCAAAAACGCTGAAATTATATTTGTCCCTTCTTTACCAAGATTTTTATCGATATACTTAATACGCAATGACAATTTTAATATTGTTAAAGTAAGTCCCCAGCAAATTATTGTACCTACGGAGAGAACTATTACGAGGTAGTTATGCGAAAAATTTGAAGCTACAATTGCAAGAACAACCAATACAATAAAAAATATTATAAAGAAATTAGTTCTTTGATTCAGAAGTGATTCAGCGAAATACCGTTCCTGATAAAGATCAACTGATTTGGATTTTTCTTCGTCCCTTGGTGAATACATTCTTGCCATTATCAATCCTCCCGGTCTTAGTAAAACTCAACGTTATAACTTTTCATTTTACCATTTGAATAATCGAACTTAGCACTAAAGAATTTATCCTGAAACAACCATGGAATAAAAATTCTATCGCCATCCCACAAATTCAATTCGAGTAATTTTTCGTTTGGAATCCACTCCAATTTACCTTCATGTGAATCGATTAATTTCCCCTTAAAATTATCTGCAGTAAACATAAAAACATACCAATCCTTTTTACCATCGAACATAGGAAAGGTAATAAATCCGTGCAGTCTTGGTTTCTTAATTATTAGTCCGCTCTCTTCTCTTACTTCACGAATAACACATTCTTCTGGAGTTTCGCCGGGTTCAAATTTTCCGCCGAGACCGTTCCATTTGCCTTCATGCACATCATTTTTCTTTTTGATGCGGTGAAGCATAAGTGTTTCATCATTATTTATTACATAACAAAGTGTTGCTAATTGCATTTCGCTGTTCAATAATTTTATTTAACTGAATCGGTAAGTAATTTAGAAATATCATCGAGTTCTTCAAGAAACCATCTTACTTTTTCCGGTTTTGCGCGTTTACTATCCCGGACAAGTGCAAGCCATAGTTTACATTCATTTGCAAACTTAACCGCAGCAAGAGTATAGTCTTTCAACTCTTTTTTAGATGCGGCAGCGGTAGCATCAATATAATTACTAATAACACTTGTTCCGCTGCTGAAAAGTTCATCAGCCATTTTTAATGAAACATTGTCTTTCGGAAGGTGATCGATAAATTCAATTAGTTTGAGGGTTAGAAAATATAAACGCTTTCTAAATTCGCCGCGGGTTGTATCTTTAATCAACTTGCCTCCGGATTATTCTGATGTTAAACCCAAATATTGATTTTTCAACAGGTAATTTTTTATATAGTCACCTACACCTTCTCTTAGATTCATAATTTTTTTATCGTAACCTGTAAGTTTAATTTTAGTTGTGTCTGCTTCGGTAAAATATTGATACTTACTTTTAATTTCTTCCGGCATATCAATAAATTCGATATTAACAGGTTTATTTAACGCTTCAAAAACAGCATTGACCAGATCGAGCCATGTTTGAGCACGACCGGTTCCAATATTATAAAGACCATTATGATTTTTATGCTCAAAAAAATGAAGTGTCATTTCAACCGCATCTTTAACATAAATAAAGTCGCGCTTCTGTTCGCCGTCTTTAAATTCCGGTTTGTATGATTTGAATAACTTCACTTTACCCGTATCTCGTACCTGTTCAAAAGCTTTATGAACAACACTGCGCATATCACCTTTATGATACTCGTTAGGTCCGTACACATTAAAAAATTTCAGCCCAACAACTTTATCAGTAAGACCGTTTCGTTTAATCCAGGTATCAAAAATATGTTTGGAATAACCGTACATATTTAACGGATGGAGATTGTTAAGGGAGGAATCATCGTCTTCGTATCCATTAGATCCATCTCCGTAAGTGGCAGCTGACGAAGCATAAATAAAGCGGATTCCATTAGCAAGCGAATACTTGGCAAGCTCTTGTGAGTAATGAACATTATTATCCATCAGATAATCTGCATCTTTTTCAGTAGTTGATGAACATGCGCCCATGTGAATAATGTTGGTAATTTTAAAAGGAACATTACAGTTCAATACCATTGCAATAAAGTCGTCTTTGTGAATAAAATCCTCGTAGCTAAGACCCAAGAGGTTTTTCCACTTATCATCTTTGCCAAGTTCATCAACAACAATAATTTTATCGATCCCCATTCTATTTAGCTTCCATACAATGGCGCTTCCAATAAATCCTGCTCCTCCGGTAACAACTATCATAAACTTCTCTTTTATTTATTATATTTGAACGAAAGTTAAGTATAACTATAATTTGAATCAAAGCTTCTATATTTTTCTGATAAATATATTTACTTGATTTTATACTCATGCTCTTGATCATACTCATGTTCTTGATCATGCTCTTGATCATGCTCTTGATCTTAACCATGAAGTATAAAAAGTTCATAAGAATAATTAACTAATAGAAAGGGATAAAAAGGTTTAACCCGATATGAGCAGCAATTTTTCCTATATCAAATCAATTTTAAGTGAAAGAATTTTAGTTCTCGATGGCGCGATGGGAACACTAATTCAGCGGCATAAACTTTCTGAAGAACAATTCCGCGGAGAAAAGTTTAAAGACCATCCGGTAGAAATTAAAGGGAACAACGACCTACTGGTTCTAACACAACCGGACATCATTAAAAATATTCACCGTCAATATCTAGAAGCAGGTTCGGATATAATTGAAACAAATACGTTTAATGCTAATTCAATTTCCCAGGCAGATTATCAAACTGAAAACCTCGTCTATGAGATTAACTTCCATGCAACAAAAATTGCTAAAGAAGCTGCTGT
Organism: Ignavibacteria bacterium; assembly: GCA_037446915.1. Lineage (GTDB taxonomy): Bacteria > Bacteroidota > Ignavibacteria > Ignavibacteriales > Melioribacteraceae > DSXH01. The sequence goes on along the minus strand of JBBIHP010000002.1, from coordinate 77,977 downwards.
TGAATTCACAAAGAAAAACCCGGTTAAACCAAGATTCGTTGCCGGTGCATTGGGTCCTACCAACAAAACTCTTTCGCTTTCTCCCGATGTAATGGACGCCGGGTTTAGAGCCGTAACATTTGATTACATGAAAGATGCTTACAAAGAACAAGCAAGAGGTCTTATAGATGGCGGTGCCGACATATTATTGGTAGAGACAATAATAGACACACTAAATTCCAAAGCTGCACTATTCGGCTTAATGGAATTAATGAAAGAAACCGGTCAAGAATTACCAATCATGATTTCCGGATCTATTATAGATATGAGTGGCAGAACTCTATCAGGTCAGAATACGGAGGCATTTTATATTTCCGTTGCACATACAAAAAAATTATTAAGCGTAGGATTAAATTGTTCGCTCGGTGCATCGCAGATGAGATCGTTTATTTCAGAATTGTCACAAATATCCAACACATTTGTAAGTTTGTATCCTAATGCCGGTTTGCCTAATGAGTTTGGCGGCTATGATGAAACTCCTTTATCGATGTCATCAGTATTAGAAGATTATCTAAAAGAAGGATACGTTAATATAATTGGCGGCTGCTGCGGCACTACTCCGGAACATATAAAATACTTCTCTGAAATTGCACTAAAGTATAAACCGAGAAAAATTCCGGTTGTTCAACCACTACTTAAGTTAAGCGGATTAGAACCATTAATATTCAGACCCGATTCAAATTTTATAAACGTTGGCGAAAGAACTAATGTAACAGGATCAAAAAAATTCGCCCGGTTGATTAAAGAAGAAAATTTTGATGAGGCATTAACAGTCGCTCGTGAACAGGTTGAGAATGGCGCACAGATTTTAGATGTGAATATGGATGAAGGGCTTATCAATTCCGAAGAAACGATGACAAAATTTTTAAACCTTTTGGCAGCCGAACCGGATATTGCAAGAGTACCAATTATGCTCGACTCATCTAAATGGAGCGTTATTGAAGCCGGGTTAAAATGTCTGCAAGGAAAAGGAATTGTTAATTCAATTTCTTTAAAGGAAGGGGAAGAAATATTTAAAGATCATGCACGCAAAATATTAATGTATGGGGCTGCAGTAATTGTTATGGCATTTGATGAAGAAGGTCAGGCGGATACTCTTGAAAGAAAAATTAAAATCTGCGAACGTGCATACAAAATTTTAACTGAAGAAGTCGGCTTTCCACCACAGGATATAATTTTCGACCCGAATATTTTTGCAGTTGCAACAGGAATAGAAGAACATAATAAATATGCTATAAATTATTTTGAAGCAACAAAATGGATTAAGAAGAATCTCCCTTATGCAAAAGTGAGCGGTGGTGTTAGCAATGTTTCTTTCTCGTTCAGAGGTAACGATTTAGTACGAGAAGCGATGCACTCGGCTTTCTTATATCATGCCATTGAATCCGGAATGGATATGGGCATTATAAACGCCGGACAGCTTGCTGTTTATGAAGAGATTCCAAAAGAATTATTAGAACTGGTTGAGGATGTTCTTTTAAACCGTAAAACAGATGCAACCGAACGTTTGGTGGAATATGCTAATAAAATTGTTCAACAGGAAAAAACCGAAAAGAAGTCCGACGAATGGAGATTACTTCCCATAAATGAAAGATTAAAATACGCACTTATAAATGGAATTACTGATTACATTGAGAAGGATTCTGAAGAAGCTATTAAAGTGTACTCTTCAGTTCTACAAATAATTGAAGGTCCGCTAATGGACGGAATGAATGTGGTTGGTGATCTATTCGGTTCCGGTAAAATGTTTTTACCACAAGTTGTAAAAAGTGCGCGAGTAATGAAAAAAGCCGTAGCCGTTTTAATTCCGCATCTCGAAAAGCAAAACTTGAAAAACGATTCTGTTAAATCTGTACCTACGGTATTGCTTGCTACTGTTAAAGGTGATGTTCATGATATTGGCAAAAATATTGTCGGTGTAGTTTTAGGATGCAATAATTATGATGTGATTGACCTTGGTGTAATGGTTCCATCGGATAAAATAATTTCGACTGCAATCGAGAAAAAAGTTGATGTAATCGGTCTGAGCGGTTTAATTACTCCCTCCCTGGATGAAATGGTTCATGTAGCAAAGGAGATGGAAAGAATCGGTTTGCAGATTCCGCTACTAATTGGAGGCGCAACTACTTCCCGCATTCATACCGCTGTTAAAATTGCACCGGAATATTCCCATTCAACTGTTCATGTTCTCGACGCTTCTAAAAGCGTTAACGTTGTAAGTAATTTATTGAGTGAGAACAAATCAAAATTCCAGGATGGAATAAAAGATGAATACGAAAAACTCCGCATTGAACATAAAAAGAGAAAAACCGTTAGGGAATATTTATCTTTAGATGAAGCAAGAAAAAATAAGCTCAATCTGAATTGGGAAAATGTAAAACCGCATAAACCAAACAATCCCGGTGCTACTGTTTTAAAAAATGTAGATCTATCTATAATTAGAAAGTATATCGACTGGACTCCTTTCTTTTCTACATGGGAATTGAAAGGAAAATTTCCCGAAATATTTAATGACACTAATTATGGTGATGAAGCAAAAAAAATCTATAACGATGCTAATTCTCTTCTCGATAAAATTATAAATGATAAGTTACTTGCCGCAAATGGAATTGTTGGTCTCTTCCCGGCTAATTCATTTGATGATGATATAGAAATTTATTCCGATGAAAACCGAAGTGGAATTCTTGCAACTTTACACACACTTCGCCAGCAAATCATAAAATCGAAAGACATACCTAACATTGCTCTGGCAGATTATATCGCACCAAAAAACTCAGGTGTTAAGGATTACATAGGAATGTTTGCAGTTACAACCGGAATTGGAATTGAAGCACTTATAGAAAAGTATACAATTGAGCACGATGATTATAATGTAATAATGACAAAAGCAATTGCCGACCGGCTGGCCGAAGCATTTGCAGAATATCTGCATGAGAAAGTCCGGAAAGAAATCTGGGGATATTCAACCGGTGAGAATTTTTCTAATGAAGATTTAATCCATGAAAAATATACCGGGATTAGACCAGCGCCCGGTTATTCTGCTCAACCGGATCATTCGGAAAAACTGACTATCTGGAAATTGCTCGATGTGAAAAATAAAGTTGCCATTAGTCTTACCGAAAGTCTTGCAATGTATCCCGCAGCTTCGGTATGCGGACTCTATTTTGCGCATCCTGAATCAAAATTTTTTTCTGTCGGTAAAGTTAGTAAAGACCAGGTTGACGACTATAGAAAGCGTAAAGGAATCAGCATTAAGGAAGCAGAGAAATGGCTCCGTCCAATTTTGAATTATGACGGGAGCGATTGAAAATAATTTACTATTTTCGGTCAGCGGTATTTAACAGGTAATAGCTATTACAATGAATAAAAAAAATTTCCGTACCGGTTCTATTGGTGCATTAATGGACGAATATGAACGCGCTGCTTCCGATTTGAAAAACCTCTTAGAAAAATTACCCGCAGATAAATTTAATTTCATCTATGATCCTAAAACTAACGATGAAGATTGCAGATCAATCAAAACTATCATGAATCATGTTATAGATGCTGCTTACAGATACGCTAACCAGATAAGAATTTTTTTAGCTATAGTTCCTGTTAAACCTGAATTCATAATCGAAAACACAAACGATGCCGTAAGAGCCCTTAACAAAGTATTAACATTTACTGCAAACTCAATTGAAGGATTCTGGAATCTTTCCGACGATCAAATTCTTGCTACCCGCCAGCAGACAAAATGGGGATTGTATGATATCGAAATGATGTTCGAACATGCTATAGTTCATATACTTCGCCACAGAAGGCAAATAGAAAAATTTCTTTCACAATAAATTTGAGGCTGTCATGTTTAAAAAATCTTTTTTCCTATTCTTATTCCTCTTCATTTGCTTCACGTCTCTTGCACAGGAGAAAATAGATCCCCAGGTTATGCAACGGATCAAAAGAGAAGGACTTGAAAATTCCAAAGTTATGGAGTATTTAAGTTTTCTTACGGACGTATATTCTCCCCGTCTTGCCGGATCGAATCAATATAGAGAAGCCGGTAAATGGGTTGTAAATAAATTAAACGAACTCGGTTTACAAAATTCCAAAATGGAACCATTTGGTACATTAGGACGCGGATGGGAACTAAAGAAATTCTACTTTGCAATGACCGAACCTCAGTACATGCCGATTATAGGATATCCTAAAGCATGGACTTCCGGATTTAATGGAATGATTGAAGGCAATCCGGTTTTAATGGATATTAAAAAAGAGGAAGACCTTCAGCAATTCAAAGGCAAGCTTAAGGATGCAATAGTATTTATGCAAGGTGAACAGGAATTAACAACATCATTCGAACCTGATGCAAAAAGATATACCGAACAGGAACTTAAAGAGTTGCAGATGCTTCCGGAACCGGGTGCAAGATCTCCGTTTGCTAACAGGATGGAAGAATTTATAGCACGTAACAGATTAAGACAATCGATATCTGCATTTCTTGAGCAGGAAGGTGCTGCTGTTACTGTTGAACCGGCTCAGGGAAGATACGGTACAATATTCGTTCAGAGCGGCGGTTCATACCGCAAAGGTTCTCCCAAATCAATTCCTCAGGTTGTAATGGCCGTAGAACAATATAATAGAATTGTTAGAATACTAAAACAAAATATTCCTGTTAAACTGGAAATGGAATACCAGGCAAATTTTGTAGAAAGCGATTCGCTCGGTTATAATGTAATTGCTGAGATACCGGGAACAGATAAAAAATTGAAAGATGAAATCGTTATGCTGGGTGGCCACTTCGATACATGGCATGCCGGAACCGGCGCTACAGATAATTCATCCGGATGCGCTGTTGCATTAGAAGCTGTAAGAATTCTAAAAGCAATTGGTGTTCAACCTAAAAGAACGATCAGAATTGCTATGTGGGACGCCGAAGAAGTTGGTCTTATTGGTTCGCGGGAATATGTTAAAAATCATTTTTTCGATAGAGATAAAAAAGAGAAGAAACCTGACTATGATAAATTCTCTGCTTACTTTAACTACGATAACGGAACAGGAAAAATTAGAGGAATTTATACTCAGGGTAATGAAGCTGTTGCCCCAATTTTTGAAGAATGGTTAAAACCATTTCATAGTCTTGGCGCAACAACTGTTACAGTTAGAAATACCGGCGGAACAGATCATCAATCATTTGATGGTGCCGGATTACCGGGCTTCCAGTTTATCCAGGATGAAATTCATTACGATACAAGAACTCACCACTCGAATATGGATGTTTATGATTTGGCGATGCGTGGAGATTTAATGCAGTCTGCTGTTATTATGGCTGCATTCGTTTATAATGCTGCAATGCGCGATGAAAAACTACCGCGTAAATATTTCGATCCGAACGAAGAGAGACCTAGAAGACCAAGATTTTAACACATTAATTTTTCTTGCGGGGAAATAAGATTTCCCCCCAGGATAAAACTATTTTAACTGGAGTAGCAAATGGGTTGGTTTGATAAGCAATCGAAAAATCCCTTAATCGCTTCATACAGAAACATGGGTAAAAAAATTACCTGTCCTAATTGCGGCAACGACAAATTTGAAGTGCGTGATGTTTTATTAAATACTACGGCAATGACATTCTTCGGTTTCGACTGGGCAAATAAAACTGCTTCTGCAATGATATGTACTCAATGCTCAAGAATCGAATGGTACTTTAATCCACCGGAAATTATAAACGAATGATTTATGGTTAATCAAAAAAAAATAATTGAGATTTTTGAAAAGTGGGCAGGTGAAAAATCGGTTTCATTTTCTCCCCTTCCTATTTCCGGATCTATAAGAAGATATTTCAGGATCCATAGCAAAAGTAAATCGGTTCTGGCTGTTTATAATACTGACAAACGTGAAAACCAGTCATTCATATATCTGGCAAAACATTTCCGCAAGCACCAATTAAATGTTCCAAAAATTTATTCGAATGATATAAATGAGAATATTTACCTGGTAGAAGATCTGGGTGACACGACTTTATATTCACAAATAATAAATTCATCTGTAGAAAATTTTGCCGGTACAATTCAATTAATTAAAAATGCTCTTTCGGAACTCCCTCGCTTCCAGATAATTGCTTCGAAAGGACTTGACTACACAAAATGTTATCCTCGCCCGGCTTTCGATTATCAGTCAATTATGTGGGATCTCAATTACTTCAAATACTATTTCCTAAAATTATCCGGCGTCAGTTTCGACGAACAAAAACTTGAGGATGACTTCAATACTTTTTCAAACTTTCTTGTTACTGCCGATAAAAATTATTTTATGTATCGCGATTTCAATTCAAGAAATATTATGATTAAGGAGGGTGATTTATACTTCATCGATTTTCAGGGCGGAAGGAAAGGTCCTTTACAATATGACCTGGCTTCATTTCTCTATAGTTCGAAAATAAATTTTAATGACGGACTAAGGGAAAACCTTTTTGAGCATTATATTGAATCTATTCTCGACTATAAAAAACTTGACATCACAAAATTTAAAAAACACTATTATCCTTTTGTGCTTGTAAGGATTTTACAAATGTTAGGTGCTTATGGATATAGAGGTTATTTTGAAGGTAAGTCACACTTTTTAACAAGCATCCCTTTTGCTGTGAACAATCTAAAACTGATACTTGGTAAGAAGAAAATAAATCTAAAGCTCCCCGAACTTAATAAATGTCTTCTGGCAGTTATTCAATCCGATAAATTTTCTGGATCGGTTGAAGAATCTGTCGAAACAAAAAAGTTAACAGTACGAATAAACAGTTTTTCATACCGGGATAAACTTCCTGTTGATTATACCGGTAACGGAGGTGGTTTCGTTTTCGATTGCCGCGCAATTCCAAATCCGGGCCGACTTGATGAGTACAAACCACTAACCGGGAAAGACAAATCCGTGCAGCAATTTCTTGAATCTCAAGTGGAGGTTGTAAAATTTCTAAAAGAGTCTTTCGATTTAGTTGAACAATCCGTTGTTAACTACATCCATAGAGGATGGACAGATTTAATGATAAATTACGGATGCACCGGCGGACAGCATCGCTCAGTCTATTGTGCTGAAAAGTTAGGTGAACATTTGAAACAAAAATTTGATATTAATGTTTTAGTGAATCATACTAAACTGAATCAATAAGATAATCTTTAGCCATGAAAGCTTTCATACTTGCCGCCGGATTAGGAACCAGACTTAAACCAATAACGGATTCAAAACCGAAAGCACTTGTTGAATTAAATGGTGTTCCCCTTATAGAGCATTTATTACTGAAGTTAATCAGCCAAGGATTCAATTCGGTAATTGTAAATGTTCATCACTACGCCGATCAGGTAATTGAATTTATTAAATCAAAAAAATCCTTCGGAATTGAAATTGAATTCTCAAACGAATCCGGCTTACTTTTAGATACCGGGGGCGGATTAAAAAACGTTAAGTGGTTCTTCAATAATAACCAACCGTTTCTCATCCATAATGTTGATATATTTTCTAACATTGATCTAAACGAACTTTACAGTTATCATACAGACAATAATTCTATTGCAACACTTGCTGTTCAGAAAAGAAACGCATCCAGGTATTTTCTTTTTGATAAAGAAAAAAATTTGTGCGGATGGGTAAACGAAAAAACAGGTGAAACAAAAATTACCCGCAAAGCATCAGGAGAATTATACAGATTTGCATTCAGCGGAATACAAATTGTTGAGCTGGAAATTTTTGATTATATGCTGACGCACGATGTATTTTCTCTGGTCGATCTGTATCTCTCAATCGCATCTAAACATAGAATAACCTATTTTGATCATAGTAATTCGATCTTTGTGGACCTCGGCAAAAAAGAAAATTTAATTGAAGCAGAAAAATTAATTGGTAAATAAATCCGGAGGTTTTATGACCCGTTCAGAAAACCTGGTAAATTTTAGAAGGGGTTTTGAAAAAATAAGAACTGCCCTTCAAAATTATCCTAAGCAAGCATTCGATTTTAAGCCGGCAGCCGGTAAATGGAGCATTAGAGAAATTATTATTCATTTAGCAGATAGCGAAACCGTTGCTTATACAAGATGCAGAAAAATTATTGCCGAAAACGAATCTACTATTAACACTTACGATCAGGATGTTTGGGCGGAAGAACTTAAATACAAAGACCAGGATATCGATCTTGCATTAGAACTGTTTGCACAATTACGGATATTAACTTTTAAGTTGCTCGAAAAAATCCCCGAAAAAAAATGGAATAATTTTATGATTCATCCAGATAGAGGTAAAGTTACTCTGGATGATTGGTTGAGAATTTATTCTCAACATGTTGATGTTCACATTAATCAAATGAACAGAAATTTAACCGACTGGCAAAATTCAAAAACGAATGCAAATTGAAATGGAGTGCTAAAAATGAAAAGGATTTTTCTTCTACTTCTCATATTATCAATAATAACACCCGGACAGGGAAGAGAATGGATAAAAGAGAATTACAATAAAAAGGAATACAGAATACCGATGCGTGATGGAGTAACATTATTCACATCGGTTTACACTCCAAAGGATACAACCAGAACATATCCTATACTAATGATAAGAACACCTTACACAGTGGCGCCTTATGGTGAAGAAAATTTTCCTAACACACTAGGACCAAACGATCATTTTCCTAAAAGCGGTTACATTTTTGTTTTTCAGGATGTGCGCGGTAAATTTATGAGCGAAGGTGAATACGATAATATGAGAGCTTACATTCCAGATAAAAAAAGTAAGAATGATATTGATGAGACAACAGATACATACGATACAATTGACTGGCTTGTTAAAAAAGTAAAAGGTAATAACGGAAATGTTGGAATCTGGGGAATTTCATATCCCGGGTTTTATGCAGCGATGAGTCTTATAGATTCACATCCCGCTTTGAAAGCCGTCTCTCCTCAAGCTCCAATTGCCGATTGGTTTATAGGTGACGATATGCACCACAATGGCGCTCTTACTTTAAGTATGTCGTTCAATTTCTTTAAAGGATTCGATCAACCAAGACAGGGACCAACAACCACATGGAAATCGATCGATCCGTATCATTCACCTGACATGTACAATTTCTTTTTAAAACTTGGACCACTGCCAAATATTCAAAAAAAATATTTTCACAATAAACTTCCATTCTGGAATGCAATAACAGAGCATGGAACTTACGATCAATTCTGGCAATCGAGAAACAATCTACCACATTTCAAAAATGTAAAACCGGCATCACTTATAGTTGGCGGCTGGTACGATAGCGAAGACTTATATGGACCATTAAATATTTATAGATCTATTGAAGAGAAGAATCCCAATAACAATAATCACATTGTAATGGGTCCTTGGAGCCATGGAGGCTGGTCGCGAAGTAACGGCAGTTCATTTGGCGATTTTACGTTCCCTGAAAACACATCCGAATATTACAATGAAAAAATTCTCAATCCGTTTTTTGATTATTACCTTAAAGGTGAAGGTGAATTAAACATACCCGAAGCATTTACTTACAGAACTGGCGAAAATATCTGGGTTCATCACAATGAATTTACAGGGGCTAATGTTTCATCGGCAAATTTATTCTTCGATAAAGAGAACAAATTAATCTGGGATAAACCCGATAATTCAACTGATCTTTTCAGTGAATATTTAAGTGACCCGAATAAACCTGTTCCATACACATCAAAATTTCATGATTCTCAGCAGATGTATTACCGCACTTATATGAATGAAGATCAGAGATTTGCATCTTCACGCCCGGATGTTCTTGTCTTCCAAACAGAACCGATTAAAGAAAATGTTACGGTTACGGGACCAATTTTAGCAGACTTATTTGTATCAACAACGGGTACCGATGCGGATTGGGTAGTTAAAATAATTGATGTGTATCCTGATAGTATGGCCAACCCCAATCCTAACCCCAATAATATTGAGCTTGGCGGGTATCAAAGACTTGTCAGGTATGAAATTATGCGTGGTAAGTTTAGAAATAGTTACGAACATCCAGAACCATTTGAGCCGAACAAAGTTACAAATGTGAAAATAAAACTTCAGGATATTGATCATACTTTTATGAAGGATCATAAAATAATGGTTCAGGTTCAGAGCAGCTTTTTCCCGTTCTTCGACCGCAATCCTCAAAAGTTTGTTGATATTTATAATGCTAAGGACGAAGATTTTCAGAAAGCATTTAACCGGGTCTATTTTTCGAAAAATTATCCTTCTAAAATTCAATTTTACTTAACAAAATAATTTCGGAGATGCTTTTTTTTGGTTAATTTGCAAATGTCAAAATCGAGGTTTATATGAAACGTACTATTATTACGTTCGTTTTTATTCTTGCTGGTCTTTCTATTCTAAACGCACAATCACTTTCTATTGGTCCGCAAGTAGCATACATTAAAACATCCGATGCAGAAAAAGGAATATTCATGCCGGCCGGTGCTGTTCGGTTGAATTTAGGCGGACTTGCAATTGAAGGTTCTATTGGATATAAATCCGAGGAATTTGCAGACGGAGTTGTTAAAGCAACCAGTTACCCTATAATGGCAACAGCAATGTTAAAACTATTACCGTTAATTCACGTTGAAGCCGGATTGGGATGGTATAATACAAAAATAGAATATTCAGGACCTCTTTCGGCTTTACCATCAGAAACCCAGAAAGAAGTTGGTTACCATGCCGGTGCAGGAATAGAACTCGATTTAGGAAGTGCACTTATTACTGGAGATCTCCGTTATGTTATAATGGGAAAAATAAAAGACTTAAAAATTAACAATGAATTAAAGAGCGACTTCATAGCCATATATGGCGGCTTGTTGTTCAAGTTATAAAAAAAATTTTCTTAAATATCCCGAGGCATTATGATTTTCGATCAACTTAAAAACGCAGAACTTTATTTACAGATCAATAATAGATTCAGGAAAGCATTCGATTACCTTAAATCAAATGATTTCAATAATATTGAGCCGGGTAAATATGAAATTGATGGTGAAGATATCTACGCAATAGTTCAGCAGTATGATACCAAACCAATGTCTTCCGGAAAGTGGGAAGCTCACAAAAAGTATATTGATATTCAATTTATGGTAAGCGGCAAAGAAAAGATGGGTTATTCTCATAAGAATAAAATGATTGTTACCCATGAATATAATTCTGATAAAGATGCGCTCTACTTAAAGGGAGAGGGAAATTTTCTTGTTGCAGAAGCCGGCTACTTTGCAATATTCTTCCCGACTGATGTTCACATGCCTTGTATTGCGATTAATCTTTCAACTCCTGTTAAAAAAGTTGTTATAAAGGTTAAGAGCGATTTATACGAATTGGAGCCGGCAAAAGAATTTGTTGAACAGAATGTTGTTGAAGAAAAGATAATAGAAGAAGACAAAGTTGTTGAAGAGCCGATGAAAGAAGCTACTGAAAATCCAACCGAAGAAACAAACTTATAAAACAAAAACTACCAACCTGTTGATTAACAACAGGTTGGTACAGCTTACTAATTTGAACACATCTTATTTAATAATACTTAGTAACTCTACTTCAAAAATTAATACTTCGCCCGGGCCAATAACACCACCGGCACCGGAATCTCCATAAGCTAACTCGGATGGTATAAAGAGCTGCCATTTATCACCAACATGCATCAATTGAAGCGCTTCGGTCCATCCTTTAATTACTTGAGTAACTCCGAATACAGCCGGCGCATTTCTATCGTATGAGCTGTCGAATTTTGTCCCGTCTATTAATGTCCCTGTATAATGAACGCTAACTTTATCTTCTGGCTTGGGAGAAGGTCCATCACCTTTTATTAAGACTTTATATTGAAGTCCGCTTGGCAATACAACAACACCTTCTTTTTTAGAATTTTCATCAAGAAATTGTTTCCCTTTCTCTTTTGCTTTAGAGCTTTGAATCTGAGCCTCTGCTTCCCTTTTTTCCATCACACGCTGATTAAAAGCCATCATAACATTTTGCATCTGTTCTTCAGTTAGCAATTTAGAAGCACCGCTTATCGCATCTCTCATTCCTTGAACAAGAATATCAAAATTTATTTTCATATAAGGTTCTTTAAGATTTGTTCCGATGTTATGACCAATGCTGTAACTAATAGAATCATCAACCGTTTTTAATGTTACAGTGCTCTGTTTCTTTTGAGCACTAATTGATGAAAAGAGAATTACGGTTAGTAATAATATTTTTGTTGCTCTCATGTTATCTCCGTTGCATTCTAATTAATATTTATGGGGGTCGAAAATAAGTCCGTTTTAATTCATTAGCAAATACACTGTTTATTTGTGTAAAAAAGAGTCAGCGTAATAAGTATTGTTAAAGAAATTGATAAGAGTTAATTTGGAAAAAACAAACGGAGTAAATATGAAAATAAAAATTTTCTTAACGATAATACTCATCACAAGTTCAACATTTGCACAAACATATTTAAGAAACGAACCATTCGCACATACCTATTCAATAGTTGCGTTCGATCCGCAAACAGGTGATATGGGTGTTGCAGTACAATCGCATTGGTTTTCTGTTGGAACAATTGTAAGCTGGGGTGAAGCCGGCGTTGGAGTAATTGCAACGCAATCTTTTGTAAATGCATCATTCGGTCCACGTGGTCTGGCATTATTGAAGCAAGGTAAAAGTCCACAGCAAGTTGTTGATGAATTAATTAAAAGTGATGAAGGAAGGGATTTCAGACAATTAGCGGTTCTTGATTCAAAAGGAAGAGCTGCATCGTTTACAGGTGCAAAATGTATTCAACCGGCCGGGAATATTGTTGGAGAAAATTTTTCTGTCCAGGCAAATCTAATGTTAAATGATAAAGTGTGGCCGGCAATGGCAGAATCCATTAAAAACTCTAAAGGACCACTAGCAGAAAGAATGCTTGCAGCCCTGGAAGCCGCAGAAGTATCCGGCGGGGATATTAGGGGGAAACAATCAGCTGCTCTACTTGTGGTTCGTGGTAAATCCACAGGGAATGTTTGGGAAGACCGCCTTGTTGACCTTAGAGTTGATGATCATTCCGAACCGCTTATTGAACTTAGGAGATTGTTAACTGTTCACCGCGCTTACGAACATATGAATAACGGTGATCTTGCAGTTGAAAAAAATGATATGGATAAAGCAATGGCGGAATATTCCGCTGCGATGAAAATGTTCCCCGATAATCTTGAGATGAAATATTGGACTGCTGTAGCATTAGCTAACAAAGGAAATATAAGTGATTCACTGCCAATGCTTAAGGAAATATTTAGTAAAGACAACAACTGGAAAACTTTAACTCCAAGGTTAGTTACAAGCGGTTTGCTAAATGTTGATGAAAAAACACTTAATGAAATTATTAAGTAATTAATCATAAGTTTGAAAGGAAATTGCTGACGTTTACCGATAATACTATAGCCACTAATTACACTAATCTCCACGAATATAAAATTATTTGTGAGATTCGTGAAATTCGATGTTAATTTTTACTAAATACTAATAGCGCTAGAATTGTTTATCAAATATTTTCCAAGGTATAATCAATCTAAAACGGAAATTCTTCCTTGTAGTCAACTTCCTTTTGAGGTGCTATATTCTCAAGATTTAATTTAGCTAACTGGTGAACCGTATTTCCTTCAACATAAATTGATTTATAAGGTTTGGTAGGACATGCATATTCGCATGCGCCACATCCGATGCAATATTCTTCTCTTACTTCCGGAATTACTAACTTACCCTGATAAGGAATCATATGAACGGCTTTGGTAGGACAGTGTTCCGAGCAAGCTCCGCAATCTGTCTTCTCGGTTTCTACAATACAATTTTCTTTTACAAATTTTGCTTTACCGAGCTGAACTAATTTTTTGTTGTCTAGTTTTAAAGGAAGAATTGCACCGGTTGGACAAACATCGCCGCAAATTTTGCATTCAAAGTTGCAGAACCCGGCGCTATTATCCAACCGCGGCTGAAGCATCCCTAAAAATCCGTATTCCAAAAATGACGGCTGCAATACCTGTGTTGGGCAAGCACTTACACATAAATGGCACGCAGTACATTTACTGTTAAATCTATCGATCGATATTGAACCCGGAGGTGATATAGCATGCTTTCTAAAAACAGGTACTGTACTTTCTTTCTTTGCAACAATCTTCTTTTTAACCTGTCCTAATACTGTTGAAAGTGTGGAAAGATATAGACAGGTTGCAATAAGGAAATTTCTTTTGGACTCATCAACACTTAAACCCGGATTAACCTGAAACGGATTATTAAATTGATATTTTATTCCCTCTGTAGGGCAGGACTGAACACAATTAAAACAAGCAACGCAACGGGACATATCAACGCTCATTTCATCGCTATTAATACAATTTGCTTTACAATCCTTAGCACAAATTCCGCAATTAAGGCAATCATCTTTTTCAATACTTATTCTGAAAAAAGAAAATTTTGAAATAAATCCGAGCAGTGTTCCAACCGGACATACCGTATTACAATATAACCTTCCATTGGTATAGGATAAATAAACAACTATACCTAAAATTAGTGTGGTAATTATAAATGGGAATGGATTGAATGCATGTATTTCAAAGGGAAATATCCAGTATAGTTTGAAAGATTCCAGAATAGAAGCGGCAATATTGTTACCGAAAATATAGACCGGACGAAAATAATTTCCGGCAACTCTTCCGTATATGCTATATGGATCAAGCAGCGTAATTCCGAATGAACTTCCGAATAAAAATATTACAACCGGAATTGCAAAAAAGGTCCATCGTAAAACTCTGTGCTCTTTCTTAAATGCAAATCTTCTTTTCCTTTTTTTCAACTTGCCCGAAATATAATTTACAACATCCTGTAAAAATCCAAGCGGACAAATTGTTGAACAATAAACTCTGCCGAAAATCAATGTGAGTAATAAAACTAAAATGAATCCAGTAGAAAGAATTGAGAAAATAATTATGGACTTAAGGAGAGATGGAACAAACTGAAAATAGATAATTTTATTTATAAACGACGAAGGAAGCAATCCGGTAAAATCTATTAAAACAAATGTGGTTGGTACGACAAAAATTATTGAGAGAACAATTCTAATTTTCCTTAAGAGAGAAGTATTCATTTAGCAACCGGCAATTACAATAGATTGAACAATATTAATAGCATAATGAAGCATGGAATTACAAAATTATTCTCTTTATCTGGAGTGCATTAAGATCCATTTTACCAACGCCCATTTCACTTGCATATTTTATATAAGGAACTGTCTCTGGTTCGGCACCGAATAATTTTGCTGCTGCAGCATCGGCAGCAACCATATCTGTTGATATTATCTGGGATTTCATTACTGTAACATCGGCTTTAGAAACACCACGCGGTCCATTTTTCATCATCACATAATATGCATCAACAATATTCAGATCCGGTTTACGATCGTATGTTGCAAAATCTGCAATACACTGATGCAGATTATTTCTATGCCAGTATCCCCTATCCCAGACAACTCCCATAAGGTTTTTCATATTAATTGTTACACGTGTAGAACTATGATTCTTAAGAATAGGCATATTAATAAACACATCGCTGTCAAGAATTAACTCATGCACTTTATCTTTTGTAAGTTTTTTTCCATTCTTAATTACAACTTCCTGATAATAACTTTCGCTATTACCTGGAACCATTGTTCCTTTAGCATCCTTAACTGCTTTTTCAATTCCGCTGTTTGTATAGCATCTCCGCCAGTCGTCGCATGTATGATCGAACACATAAACTTCTTTAGCGCCAGCATCGAAACAATGCTGAATTACACGCGTAACAAGCTTAGGATTTGTATTAGCACCTAATTCCGGAATAACATCCCACCCAATGTTCGGTTTAATTACAACTTTCTGGTTCTTCTTAACAAAAGATTTCATCCCGCCAAATTGTTTTATTGCTTCGTCGAACATTGTATCGGGTTCCCCTCCCTTTATAGCTACCAGATCATAACTCTGAGTTGAATAACTTCTTTTAGCAAATAAATTTCCATAAATACCGGGTTGAACTAATGCTGCGCCGGATAACAAACCGGCTGTTTTAAGAAAATTTCTTCTCTTCATAGGAACCTGCAATTTTTACATTACGATTTTTGTGTCTAAAACTTATCAATATATTATATTGCATTCAAGGAAAATAGAATTTGGGATGGGAAAATGAACACATTAGCACTATCAAGAGTAAAATTAAAAACCATTTTAATTGATCTGCTCGCAATTCTGTTTATTACATTTGCGCCGGCACTTTCGCACATGTTTGCACTACCAATATATATGCTAGAGCCGATGAGGATTATGCTTATTATTTCTATAGTGCATACATCCAGAAAGAACAGTTACATAATAGCACTTTTATTACCTCTCTTTTCATTTGTAATATCTATACATCCATCAATATTTAAAACATTTTTAATTGCTTCGGAATTATTATTGAATGTATTTCTCTTTACTGTTCTTCTGAATTATTTTAAGAACACTTTTGCTTCTATTCTAACAAGTATTGTTTTAAGTAAAATTTTCTATTACGCAGCAAAATTTGCATTTATCGGATTGGGATTAATTGACGGCGGGTTAATTTCAACTCCAGTCTATCTACAGATAATTGTTACAGTATTGTTATCGGTTTATCTCTTCATTTTCTACAGAACGCAAAAATAATTTTTTAAAGGGATCGCAAAGTTGCGCGGTCCCTTAACCTTCTATATTCGTACAAATACTATCCGGTGTGTCCCTGTAATAAATATATGTAGGATACTCAACTTTACTTATACTAAATTTTTTTTGTGCTCTTTCGAAAAAATCAGAGTCGTCACTGTAAATAAGATTTTTAAATCCATCCAGTTCAAAAAACAGAGATCGTTTACCGAAAAATGTTCCGCCCACCACACACTCGGAAATATGAATTTCTTTGGAAAGATCATTTTTATCTTTTACATAAGGATGCCCAACAATCTCAACGCCACCGTGAATCATATCTACCGAAGGATGGCTTATCATATAATCAATTCTGAGTTTAAGGTGTTCGGGTTTATATTCGTCATCACTACCGAGGAATGTAATATACCCGCCACATGAAGCAAGGATTCCAGCATTTGTTGTTAGAGGTGATTTACGGTTTGAATGCCTTAAATAACGGACATTATCATACTTGCTTATGTATTCGTCAATAATTTCAAATGAATTGTCCGAACTTCCATCATCAACAACTATCAACTCCCAATCCGTGTAGGTTTGATTTAAAACCGAATTGATTGACCTGTTCAACAGGGACTTACGATTAAAAGTCGGCATCACAACGGAAACTAAAGGTGAGTTACCTTTGTAAACAGTTATCATTATTTGATTTTCCGATTTTGATTTGCCCAAATATAGTTTTTTATTCTTTGTTTTTTTGATTAATTTGGCTCGCAATTTTTACATATGAATTTATAAAATGAGTCTCCGGGAACAGAAAAGATATTTTGAAATACTCAAGAAATATGAGAGAAAGTTAAACTCAAACGAGCTTGAAGATTATAAGATGCTTGTAAAGAGAGATAAGGACGATGAGGATCTGGATAAACTTTCTATGCAAAGGTTAATTGCATTGTTTGAAAAATATCACGTCAACCGCGAGAAAAAGAATTTAGATTTTTTATTCAAAAAACCTTCCGAAGAAGAAAATAATAATACTAATCAATAATTTGGTGATTTAATGAGCAACAAAATTTTAAATCGAATTATCGCATTTGCCGTATTTCTGGTAAGTTTAATTGTTTATCTAATGACCGTGCAGCCCACGGTTTCTTTTTGGGACTGCGGAGAATTTATTGCAACTTCATATTTACTTCAGGTGCCTCACCCACCGGGAACACCGCTATTCTTAATACTTGGTAGACTTTTTTCGATGATCCCGTTTGTTGATAATATCGGTTTACGTGTTAATATGATTTCTGTTCTATCAAGTGCTTTTACTGTAATGTTCCTTTACCTTGTAGCAGTTAAGCTTATCGAACTTTATAAGAAAAAAATTACCGACAATAAATTTGAAGCACTTACCGTATATATTCCCGCAGCAATTGGAGCTCTCTCTTTAGCATTCAGCGATACTTTCTGGTTCAATGCTGTTGAAGCCGAAGTATATGCACTATCAACCTTTTTTATTGCATTTGTAATCTGGTTAATGGTTCAATGGAATGAAAAAGCGGATCAGCCCGATAATGAAAAGTATTTGATTTTTATAGCATACTTAATCGGACTTTCAACAGGTGTGCATCTTATGGCGGTTCTTTCAATTGTTCCTGTAGTAATGGTTGTTATTTTCAGAAAGTATTTAACTGATGAAGATGTTTTGAAAAAAACCGGTTATATTTTTCTTGTTCATGTTGCTATAGTTCTTGCAATCGGTGCAATTATGTGGGCTTCTCAAACCGAGCTCGAACCTCCATACCAAGTCAATATCAGGCGGTGGATTCAAGATTTTTATTAGTAATGGTTGTGGTAAGTTTAATTTTTATGGGCGCAATGTTCAAAAAAATATTCCAGAGAAACTCTTTTTATATACCGATTCTTATTGGCGGAGTTACACTTATTGCAGTTTACCCCGGATTGGTAAAATACATTCCTAAAATTGTAACTATGATTGGAAAAAATAATACTGTTATAGATCTTATTGTACTCGGAGTAATTCTGGTGGCCTCTATCGGAGCAATAATATGGAGTTCTAAAGAAGGTAAAGAAACTCTTAACCTTATACTGAAATGTTTTCTTTTTGCATTAATCGGTACAACTTCTTACGCAATGATTATAATTCGTGCGAACCAGGAACCCCCTATTAACATGAATAGCCCCAAAACTTTTACAGAACTTGAATCATACTTAAACAGAGAACAATACGGCGACTTTCCAACATTCAAGCGCAGATTTTCCAATGAGCCTCATCAACTAAAAATTTATTCCGATTATTCAAGCGATCTGGATTTCTTATGGACTTACCAGATGAATCATATGTTCAACAGATACCTGTTGTGGAATTACGTTGGACGTGAATCGACATACCAGGATACAGGTATTGACTGGAAAGACTTGTTTGGAATTCCATTCCTGATAGGACTCTTTGGATTGTATTACCACTTTAAACGCGATTGGAAAATGGGCGCAGTATTTCTTGTGATGTTTATTTTCTTAGGATACCTAACGGCATTTTATCAGAATCAGCAGCAACCCCAACCGCGTGAACGGGATTACTTCTATGTTGGTGCATTCTTTGTCTTTTCAATCTGGATTGCAATCGGCATGAACGGATTAATTGAACTGATAAGAGAAAAATTCAACAAGATAAAACCAATAAACCCGGTTATTGCAGGATTTATGGTTGTAGGTTTTATTGTTGTTCCAATTAATATGCTTAATGCAAATTATTTTGAACACAACCGATCAAGAAATTATGTTCCATGGGATTACGCATATAATTTACTTCAGAGTGTTGCTCCTAATGCAATTTTATTTACTAATGGTGATAATGATACTTTCCCGCTCTGGTATCTTCAGGATGTTGAAGGAGTAAGAAGAGATGTTAGAATTGCAAATCTCAGTCTGTTGAATACCAACTGGTATATTAAGCAATTAAAAAATACTACTCCGCATGGCGCACCAAAAATTGATATTAGTTTTTCCGATGATGAAATTGATAAGTTAAGCCCCGTGCGATGGGATCCTACTGAATTACAAATTGATGTGTCACCGGAAGTAATAAAAGAATTCGGTGTTACAGATACATCAATAATAAGATCCGGTAAACTAACATGGACAATGAAGAATAGCGTAACTTATGGAGATACAAAAGCAATTAGAGCCCAGGATTTAGTCTGTCTCGATATAATTATGCAAAGCAAATGGAAACGCCCAGTTTATTACGCCGTTACCTGTTCCGATGATAGCCGTTTAAGTCTGGATGATTATTTACAGATGGAAGGAATGGCTATGAGGGTTGTTCCTAGGAAAAATCCCCAATCTTCTCTTGAGTATGTAAACGAAGAGGTATTAAGAAAAAATTTATTCAGTGAAAATGCAAACATCAGCAAAACATTTCAATCCGGATTTCTATTTAGAGGATTAAATGATAAAACGATTTTCTTTGATGAAAACCATGAACGTCTGGTTCAGAATTACAGAAATGCATATATCAGATTAGCATTGCATTATCTCTATCAGACAAAAGAAAAATCGAAAGTAATTGAGACTCTTGATATGATGGAAAAAATGGTTCCGCGAAGTGTTGTTTCTATGGATTATAGAATTAAACACGACGTTGCCAAAATATATTACAATGCAGATGCAAAGCAACAATATGAAGAACTGGCTTACGAAGTAATTGAATCTGCAAAAAGATCATTGGAGAAAAATCCTCGTGATTTCTCCAGCTGGTATAATCCATACGATATTCTTCTCACACATTACGATTACCTTGGAAAATACAACGAAGCAGTTAGCTTGCTTATGGGCTTACAAACATTATTACCTAATGATACTCAAATTCAGGAACTGATAAAGCAGTATAAAAAACAAGCCGGTCAGGACACATCGGAAGTAACCGGTAAAGAAATAAGGATTAAATAAACATTCAAAGGGGATAAAGTAATTTATCCCCTTTTTATTAACCCAATATGAAAATCCTTGTAATAGCATTATCGGGCATTGGCGATGCGTTAATGTTTACACCATCGTTAAAAAAATTAAATGAGGATTTTCCTTCCGCAGAAGTTGACATTCTTGCAATGTATAAGGGAGTAAAAGAAATTTATGAAAAGCTTCCCGGTGTTAATAAAGTACTCTATCACGACTTTCTAAATTCTCCAAGAATAGATTCACTTACCTTCGTCCTGAAACTCCGTAACAAATATGATATAACAATAAATGTGTATCCATCTAACCGGAAGGAATATAATTTAATAAATTATTTACTTGGCGCAGAAAAGAGAGGTGCTGTTAATTATTTACGTAAGGGAAAATCAAATCTCTCTTTCTTGAATAATGTTCTTACAACTGAAAACGATAATCTCCATAATGTTGAAGAGAATATTTTGCTTTGTGAACGATTGAGCGGTATAAAAAGCGATTTAATTGCCCCGCTTCAAATTGTATTATCAAAAGAAGAAATCTCTTTTGCTGAAGATTTTCTTGCTAAAAACCGAATCAATGATGAATTAGTTATTGGATTTCACCCGGGATGTTCGCCCCTTAAAAACCATGAAAAGAGAAGATGGGAAACTGAAAAATTTGCTTTGCTCGCACAAAAATTAATTGATTCTTTTTCTGCAAAAATTCTGGTATTCGGTGGTCCGGAAGAGGAGCCGATAAAAGAAAAAATAGTCCGGCTTACAAACTCTAAAAATATATTAACTGTTAAGGCAAATTCCATTTTACAAACAGCAGCAGTTATGAATCGTTGCAACTTATTCATTACGAACGATTCCAGTCTAATGCATATAGCGGCGGCATTAAAATTAAATACCGTAATAATTCTCGGACCAACCAATAAAAATTATATCTATCCGTGGAAGACTGAATTTAAAATTGCATCGTTAGATCTGGAATGTTCACCCTGTTTCTATTATTCCCCAAAACATTTAAGCTGCGGCCGAAATGATGTGAAATTCAAATGTATTAAGGAATTAGATGTAAATTTGGTCTTTGATAAAGCAGAGGAGTTTATAAAAAATAATTAAGCTAAGGAAGTTATAATAAATTTAGCCAGCACATCTATATCATCAAAACATTTAATTGTACCATTTTTCCTTCCCTCTTTTTTAATCTGAATTTCCATAATATCAACAACTTCTTTCCACATTTTACTGTGGCATGCAAAAGGTTTATAAGTAATCATATTTTTGTTCATATATTCCCACACAAGAGAAAGTTCAACCAGAGTTCCAGTTCCACCCTGAAGAACAACGTAAGCATCGCCTATATCAAGAAGATTACCAAGTCGTTCGAAGAGTGTATGACATTTAATTTCTCGAGTTAGGAATTTACTTGGAGTTACATTATAGATATCCAAAGTTACACCAATTGCCTCGGCACCATTTTCATTAGCGCCTTTCGAAACAGCATCCATAATGCCAAGAAATCCGCCGGTACAAACATTTAATTTGTTTTCTGCAAATTTTTTGCCGAGCTGATAAGCAACTTCATATTCCTTATCGCCCGGCTTTGGTAAAGAACTTCCGAATACTGTAACGAATTTTTTACTCATACTAATTCAATACCGGTTTACCGGCATCAATCCATGCCGAATAAATTATTGATGCTGTTCGGGTTGCACCCAGACTAACCCTGTTGAACGTAACATGTTTAGTCTTGAACCAGAACAATCTGTAAAAATTATCATCATAATTTTTTTCAGTTCTTTCATAGGATAGCTTATCAGCAGCAAGAATCATATCATTATAACTATTTGATTCTGTGATGTAATCAAAAATATATGCGGAGAGGTCACTTACATATTGAGGAGGTATAACGTAGTAATTGTTTTCAATTTCGTTTTCATATTTCTTGAACATATCGCTTTCATACCTGAAGTGAACCCCTTTCTGATTGGTCATTTCACCATTATAATTTAGAGTTGTATGCTGGGGTTGATGTCCATCCTCTACGTAGTGAGCAATATCCGAAGCAAATAAAATAATTTTCTGCTTGTCATTCTGCTTAAAAGCATCTACAAGATTGGAAAATGTAGTCATTGTAGCCCAGGGTAAAACTCCCATTTCAGTTACAGTATTATCGCTATAAATCTTCACAAGTTCGTCATAAGAAGTAATCATTTTACCGTCCTTAAACTCTTCATAATAATCAATATCTATAAAATGTTTCGGGTATTCATCCTTAACATCTTTCTTCCTTTTATCGGGATCCGTGGAATGATCTACTATTGCATTTTTAACTTCATCGGATAAATTCATCTCCACGGGTAATAACTTCATAGCATATTTAGTAATCAATTTATGACCTTTATCTCCCCAACCAAACATAACCACGGGTATTAAAAAAAGGACAATTATTTTTCTGAAAGATTTCATTAATTATTCTCCAATAAATTGAGTAATTATTTTTCTTGTTCGCTGCCGGTTATCGAAATCGATTAAAATTATTTGCTGCCATGTACCAAGAAGCAATTTAGAATCCGTGAACGGAATAGTTAAAGAAGCTCCTTGTAAAGAGGCACGCACATGTGCATATCCGTTTGCATCATGCCAGGTTTCATCATGATAGTATTTTGAACTGGAGGGAATAATACGCTCGAAGAAATCTGGATAGTCTTTTATCAATCCCGGCTCATATTCAATTGTTGTTATTCCTGCTGTCGATCCGGGTGCAAATACTAACACATTCCCATTTCTCAATCCGCTTTCTTTTAATCTGGATTGGACTTCATCCGTAATATCAATTAAATCGGTATTACCTTTCGAGCTGACATTAAATGAAAGAGTTTTAATTTGCAAATAAACCCCTTACTTATGCAATAAAAAATTACCTGTTTAGAATTACCAGTAAAACATTAATTGAACTATAATAAAATCAGCGAAAATTTGTAGTACAAAAATTAAGTGATTGGAATGGTAAATGAAACAAAAATTTACTTGGAGGAATTTAGCCACTGATCAATAGTAAGTTTTAGAAAATGGATATTAATCGGTTTTGCAATATAATCATCCATTCCGGCAGCAAGACATTTCTCTCTATCTTTCATACTTGAGTGTGCAGTAACTGCAATAACAGGAATCTTACCGTTTACACCGGGAAGTTCTCTAATTTTTCTTGTAGCAGTTATACCATCCATGTCGGTCATTTCAACATCCATAAGAACTACATCAAAAATTCCGGTCTTAACCGCTTCAATAGCGTCATACCCGTTCGATACCGCATCAACATCGTAGCCGACTTCTCTTAAGATTTTCATTTCGAGATTCTGGCTTATAGGATTATCTTCAACAAGAAGGATCTTCTTTTTCTGACCGTTTTCAAATTTATGTTCGCCGGTCTTCGGTTTTTTATCCTCTTCATCAAATACTTCCTGAGGAATAGGAGTTTCTATTACAATACTCTCGGGCACGGAATCAATCTGGGTTTTAAGTTTAACAGAAAAAGTAAATTTGCTGCCCATACCAACTTTGCTTTCTACTTTAATGTCGCCGCCCATCAGTTTAATAAACTCTTTGGAAATTACAAGTCCAAGACCGGTTCCTTCCTTTTTACCTTTCTTGCTTTTTACCTGCACATAAGGTTCGAACAACATCGGAATTTTTTCGCTCGGGATTCCATGTCCGGTATCTTCTATTGTTGTTGACAGCTCAATTGCCGAAGAGGATTTATTTGATACATGAGAGTTAATACTGATCTTTCCCTCGTCCGTATACTTAACAGCATTACTTAAGAGGTTTAAAATAATTTGCCTGAGTCGCGTAGGATCTCCAAATACTGTTTTTGGGACCTCATCTTTAATATTCTCTTCAATTACAATCCCTTTTTGTTTTGCTGCTTGTGTAATTATTGAAACAGCTTTATGAATCTCCTCACGAATTCCGAATTCAACTTCATCAAGGTCCATTTTACCAGCTTCAATTTTTGAGATGTCCAGAATGTTATTGATTATATCCAGAAGTGTTTGAGCAGCTAAACGTGCATCCCGTGAAAAGTTTTTTAATTCTTCCTTGCTCTCAAATAAATCATTTTCAATCAATGTCAAAAATCCCATAACAGAATTCATAGGAGTTCTAACTTCATGACTCATATTAGCAAGGAACTTGGATTTGAAATTACTTTCCTGCTGAGCTTTTTTAGCACTAATATCAGCTTTCATTTTTTCGTCTCTAAGCGCTTCAAGTGCTTTCTGCTTTTCATTTTCGGCTTGAACCTGTTGGGTTATATCCTGTATACTTCCTTCAAAATATGTGGAACCGTCATCGTTAAGATTAACACGAACGTTCAAACGAACAGTTACTTCTCCACCGTCTTTCTTCTTAAACTGAACCCTGTAATTTTTTACTTTTCCCTGTTTATCTAAAAGTTTATTTAATAATTCCCAGTCACTCTCACGAATAAAGAAATCTTTTATGAAATTGAGTCGTAAAATTTCTTCATCGGCAGAATATCCCAACAATTTTACAAATGCCGGATTCACAATTATCAGATTGCCTTTAGGCATTATCTGAAAAATTCCTTCGGCGGAATTATCAAAAATATTTCTATACTTCCTTTCGGATAGGGATACTTCATAACCTTTTGTAAAAGCTTCCAGACGCAGCCTTGAATTGATATAACTTGCTATTATTGCCATAATACTTATTATAAGAACAAGTACAACAGATTCAATCATGTTTGGAAGAATATAAATTTCCCGGCTATTCAAGATAATTGATACAGCAAAAACCATATTGTAATAAATAGCAACTATAATTTGGTTAGTTACTTCCCAGCTAAGAAATAAAGCGGCTATGAAAATTATTAAACTTATCAGGTGCGAGTTGAATATCAATGTCTTCGGGATTAAGTAAATCATCACTCCAAAAGAAACAATAATTGAGAGCAGAAGAAGATGAATTAGTAATACTGAGTATTTCTTGCCGAACTTTGTATTGGAGATCAACAATATTAAAAAAGCAATTAATATTGAAGTTAGTCTGGAAGTGTAAATTTGAACACTGTGCTGTGCGAAATATCTTACTTCAAGCACAAGTGCAAGAATTCCCGAAGCAGAAGTAAAATAAGCAAGCGACTTTAGAGGGGAAATTAATTGTTTCTTATTCTCTTCTTTAATGTATTCCTGGAGTTTATGCTCGTAGGTCTTTGTTAGAAATTTGTTATTAGGACTATTGTTTATCACGGTATATTTTTTTCAATTGTTTGAACATTTCTTGTTACAAAATTTTGAAATACTCCAATTAGTGACTAATTTAATGGCGTTTCCAATATTATTTTCGAAAATAAACAACTTTTGTTAAACGACAATAGATTAAATACTCATTTTTTGCAAAATAATCAAAGATTTTTCTATGCTTGATGTTCTGTATCAAATAGACCTTTCGATTTTTTACTTTATAAATCATAATCTATCTACCCCTTTTCTGGATAAATTCTTTGTATTTATCACCGAAGTTAAACACTGGTATATAGCTTATATAATTCTCTTTTTCATAACAATCTTCAAAGGTGGGCGCATCGGTAAGATTTCTGCGATTGGAATGATATTGCTTGTTGTTGCATCGGATCAATTAAGCAGTACATTCTTAAAAGATCTTTTTCAGAGAATTAGACCTTGCAATGCATTGCCCGATGTAAATATTCTTGCCGGCTGCACAGGTTCTTTCTCGTTTCCATCTTCACATGCGGTAAACAATTTTGCTGCTGCATTTTATTTTGGTAAAATATTTCCGAAGATTAAGTGGATTTTATTTTCAGTGGCTACTCTAATGGCAATTTCCAGACCTTACGTTGGGGTTCATTATCCATCGGATGTAATTGGCGGTGCACTAATAGGCGCACTATTAGGTTATCTGTTTGCATTAGTTGTGATAAGGATAAATAATTATTTCGATAACCGGAATAAAATGATAACAGAAAAATTCGAACGCATAAAGACTATGTAGGAATTTCATTATGAAAACTAAACTTCAAATTGCTAAGAACTGGCTTCCAAGATATACGGGGACAAAAATTGATGAGTTCGGCGATTATTTGCTGCTTACTAATTTTTATAACTATATAACAAAATTTTCTGAAAGGTTTAAGTGTGATATAAATGGTATTGGCCGTCCGATGCAGACCGCCACAAACAATAAAGGATTATCAATAATTAATTTTGGTATTGGCTCTGCAAATGCTGCAACAATAATGGACCTTCTGGTTGCAAGAGCACCTAAAGGAGTTTTATTTCTGGGTAAGTGCGGCGGATTAAAACACTCTACTGAAATCGGTCACTTTATACTTCCAACTGCTGCAATAAGAGGCGATGGTACCAGTAATGATTATTTCCCCCCCGAAGTCCCGGCTCTCCCTTCATTCAAACTACATAAATTTGTATCCGATAAAATTCTTAAAAGAAACCTGGAATATCGTACCGGCGTAATCTATACAACTAACAGACGCGTGTGGGAATGGGATAATGAATTTAAAAAGTATCTTAAGAAACTTGGCGCAATTGGTATTGATATGGAAACAGCAACTGTATTTATTGTCGGTTATGCCAATCAAATTGCACGAGGTGCACTACTTTTAGTATCCGATTTACCCATGATACCGGAGGGCGTTAAGACTGAAGAATCCGATAGAATTGTAACACAAAAATTTCTGGACATGCATCTTGAAATTGGTATTGAAGCTATGACTGATTTAGGAAGCAAAGGCGAGCAGATAAAACACTTTATCTATTAGAGATATCAGCTTTGTAAAAAAAATTATCTTTTCTTTTTTGCTTTGGCTTTATCCAGATTATACATAACTCTGAAATTAACAATTTTCTTAATCAGCTTAATTGGCAATTGCTGGTTAAGTGGAAATTGAATTGTCCCCTTAGAGGTTTTATACTTTACCAGATCCTTTTTGAATACTTCATTAATAAGAGAACTTCCCGGGTAAAAACCGATATGATTTTTGTAAGCAGCAAAGTAAACCAGAATTCCATGGTACCTGTATGCCGGCATGTTATAACTAATAACTTCTTCTGATTCAGGCGCCGCTTCTTTAATTGCAGTCCTTAACGTCTGCAATAATTCTATTATTTCTTCCGGAAAAATTGATAAGTATTCTTCTACACCAGTAAATTTTATTATCATTAACGCCCTTTTCTATTTTCAGGTAATCGGAACAATTTTTAATACAATTTTATTAATGAAATTATTCACCATATAATTTGATACTTCTCTTTGATCGATTGAATTTCATTATAGGATAGATTTCCTTTTAAGAGAAAATATTTTGCCCCCAGTTCATCCCGTTCAAGAATTCTTATTCTCTTTGTATAGAGTTTTTCAAGAATCTGAACAAACATTTCTTTTTCTTGCTTTTTAATTAATAATCTGTACTTATTTAAGAAATCATTCTTCGCATCTATTACCAATCTTATTACCCATCCGCGTGTCATCCATTTGAATGACTTATCAAAACGGCGTGGATCACTTAAGAATATTTTAATGCTTATTAAATCATTGTGTTTAATTACGACACTTGATTCTGTTGTAATTGTTATCTGTTCTTCTTCAAATTTCATGGTTCCACTTTGTTGATAGAAGAAATTAGGAGATATAAAAAATGGGATAAACTGTAACAAAGGCACTATTATATAAACGACATCAATCACAGAAAATATGGCAAGTAAAGCAAAGCCAAGTGTAATTAGAACAAAAATTCTTATGAAAAAGTATTTCCTGTTTTCAACTATTGAAAATTCCATTTTATTTCCATCAATGATTGATTAGGCCAGTTTTATAGTAAATTAAAATACATTTAGAGATTTAGTGAAACTGATCGGATGTTGAATTCAATCAAATTCTGGTTTTTCATTGTATAGCTGATCACATCGACTGTCGTTACTGTATAATCATCCTTTAATTCAAAGCTGAAATGATTACTACCCTGAAACAAAACTTTAATTTTATATCTGCTGTAA
The DNA here is from genome assembly GCA_037446915.1 of Ignavibacteria bacterium. Classification (GTDB taxonomy): domain Bacteria; phylum Bacteroidota; class Ignavibacteria; order Ignavibacteriales; family Melioribacteraceae; genus DSXH01. Next base: position 49,282 of record JBBIHP010000002.1, on the reverse strand, counting down.
TTCTCCTTCCACCTCAAGTACACTTGTAAAGAATAATTATAAGTTTTGGAGTGATCATAGGTGGAATCATTAATGCTAAATTGCATCAACGCATTGTCATTATTCGAGTGTCCGCCAAGAGTATCTACTTTAAATTTTTGTGAGAGATCATTAATAAGTGCTGTTTGAAATTGAATTGCAGCATCAAACTGTGATTCTAATTTTTCAGAGTTCGTTTTTTCATAGTTATTGCAAGAAATTAGAAGTGTAGAAAAAATAATAAAAAAAGATATGAAGAATTTCATAACAAGGTCCCCTCATTAATACTCAAATAAAATTAACCCTGATAAGGTTAAATGTCAATTACTATTTTTATAAGAGAATTATTCCGGTCTTCATTCAAATCTTATTTTACCGGCAATGATAGTCTATTTATTAAATTTAATTTTGGGAATTGATGTCCCCTTCTTAACAAGTGCAACTCCAAATAGAATTATTGCCGCTCCAATAAAAATTTCAGTAGTTATTTTTTCATTAAGAACGAACCAGCCGAGGAATAGAGCAATAACAGGATTAACATAAGCATAAGTGGATACGAGCGAAACAGGTAAATGTGCCACCGCATAAATATAAGATGCATAACCGATAAGCGAACCGAAAATTATAAGGTAAACGAAGGCAATAAAACTATCATTGGTAAAATGGAATGACGATGCTTCCCCGAGAATTAAACCGAATATTGTTAAAAATATCCCGGCAATTATCATTTGAACTGAAGCTCCCATCAATGGATGAACACTTACCTTTTTATACTTCGAATAAATTGTTCCAGCTGACCAGCCAATAACAGCTACCATTAAGCCGATTACCCCGGCAAAAAATTTTGGCTCTAACAAACTTCCTAAATCATGACCGAATATTAGAATTATTCCCACCAGTCCAAACAACAGCCCAAACATAACCGTAATATTCAGGCGAACACCTTTTGGCATAAATGCTTCTATGCCAACAATCCAGAATGGAACGGTTGTTATTAAAAGTGATGTTAATCCGCTTGGAACAGATTGTTCGGCAAATACAACAAAACCGTTACCAATTCCTAATAATGCTAATCCAACAATTCCCATCGGTATTAAATCTTCTTTTTTAGGCAATGCCATTCCTCGGGATTTAAGGAATAAAAATAAAATCGGTCCGGCAATTAACCACCTGAGTCCGGCAAATAAAACCGGCGGAATATCTTCAACTCCAATCCTTATTGCAAGGTAAGTTGTTCCCCAGATTATACAGATCGAAATCCATGCAAGGTAGGCTTTGAAATTTTCATTTTTCGTCATTTACAATTCCATTCTAAAAACGAGGCGAAAAGTAATCATTTTTTCCCATATAA
>JBBIHP010000002.1:0-47813 GCA_037446915.1 Ignavibacteria bacterium | reverse complement strand
CTTTTTAGTAACAGGGTGTTAAGTCGTGTATCTTTTTTCGTTCCTCTTTTTATAATTAATAGTTTTATCTACCTATTACCGGAATACACTACCGCTCTTAAATTAGTTATCAGTTCATTAGGCATATTGATTTTTATTTCGGTTGTAACTGCACTTTTAACATCAATCAGCGATTATTTTGAAACAACGGAAAAATATAAAGAGCGCCCTATTAAAGGATATTTTCAGGTTGTAATTATAATTCTTTACATCTTCGGTTCGATATTAATAATAGGAAATTTGATTGGCGAATCACCCTGGACAATTTTAACAGGGCTGGGTGCATTAACCGCAGTTCTATTACTCGTTTTCCGCGATACAATTTTGTCATTCGTTGCAAGTATTCAAATCTCTTCTTATGATCTTGTAAAAGTTGGCGATTGGATCGAAGTTCCAAAGTATTCTGCTGATGGCGATGTTATCGATATTTCACTCAATGTTATCAAGGTTCAAAACTGGGATAAAACAATTACTGTTATTCCTACATATAAATTGATTGAAGACTCTTTCAAAAACTGGAGAGGAATGACTATAGCCGGCGGAAGAAGAATTAAACGCGCAGTTTATATCGACCAATCAAGTGTCAAATTCTGTAATGCAGAAATGTTGAACAGGTTCTCACGCTTTCAATTGATAAAAGAATACTTAAAGAACAAACAGACGGAAATAAGTGAACATAACAGGTTAAACAATATTGATGAATCAACACTTGTAAATGGAAGACATCTTACAAACCTTGGCACATTCCGTTCATATCTTATTGAATACCTTAGACAGAATAATAATATTAGAAAAGATTTATCATTTATGGTCCGTCAGCTTCCTCCAACCCCGGACGGATTACCATTAGAAATTTATGTCTTTGCAGGTACAACAAACTGGACAGACTACGAAAATATCCAGGCAGATATTTTCGATCATATTCTTGCTGTGATTCCGGAATTTGAATTAAGAATTTTTCAAAATCCAACTGGAAGTGATTTTAAGAATATTGCCGGTAAGAATTAATATTTTACTTTATCGCGTATTTTGCAAAAAGAAAAATTTAATAAACAAAATATGCTTAACGGAAATAAATGAAAACAGCAGTATCGCATGCAATTGCTCATGCATTGATAGACCTTGGAGTTGAGGTTGTTACACACGTTCCCGGTTATGGCGGATCAGAAACATTCCAGGCGTTTAATGAATTGAGCTTGAGAAATAACAAATTTTCTTTCCACGAAGAAGCTGCTTATACAATTGCCCATAGTGCCGGCATCTGCGGTAAGAGATCAGCTTCTCTTATGAAAGCTCACGGCTTAATGAAAGCTGCAAACAGCGTAATTGATTCTCTCTATTCTGAAATAACGGCTGGATTTGTAACAATTATTTTTGAAGATAAGAGCGGCAAACATTCGGATAACATCCTTGAGATTGTTCCAATCCTACAAGGTCTTCCTTTACGGTTTATTCAATCAACCATTTCAACTATTTATGAAGATGTTATAAAAGCATTTAGCGAATCGGAAAGATTAAAGTTGCCTGTCGCTTTGCTGGTTGATGCACTGGAAGTTAAAAACGAAACTTCATTCGAGCAGAAAAGTGAACTGAAAAAAAAATTCACTTATAAAAGAGATATTTACCAGCACGTTGTTCATCCCATGCTTTCCGATTATCAGTATAAAGTTTTTCTTGCAAAAAAATTTGATGGAGATACAACAACTATTCTACGCCCGGACTTACCCGTTGTACCGGTTGATTTTCCGGAGAGAGCAAAAAACACCGCAATTAAATACGCACCACTATTCGATGTATTCAAAAATTTTAGAGGTGAAATTGTAACCGGAGATACAAGTGGATTAAGTTCATTCGCCTTTCCTCCCTACGATTGTGTAGATATTGTAACTTACATGGGCGGTGCAGTTCCACTTGCAATTGGTGCTTACCTTTCCGGATTTAAAAACGTATGGGCTTTAAGCGGCGATTTTGGATTTGTTTCTGCGGGTATGATCGGATTGGTTGAACTGATACAACGGGAAATCCCTTTAAAAATAATTTTATTCTATAATAAGCAAGCTGCTGCAACCGGCGGTCAGTTGATTAATAAAAAATTGTTACGCCATATGCTCGCCGGATTTGAAAAATCGATGATGCATATTGCTAATCCTCTCGATCCATTTGAAGTGGAAACAGTATTGAGAGAAGCAAGTAATTCAAATGAGTTCAAACTTATTATTGCAGATTATCCGGAATGATGAATCAAATAATTGTAAAAAATTTATTTAATGGTATTCCGGAAAAATCTGATCAGGAATTGTTAGACATTTTATTGCAGAAAGATTCTTTCAAAGTAGAAAGAATTGTTTCGCGGGGTCATTCGTCTCCAGAAAATTTTTGGTATGACCAGGATAAAAATGAATTTGTACTGCTAATCTCCGGATATGCCGGACTTATATTTGATGATGGCACTAAAACAAATCTTAAACCGGGAGACTATTTAATAATTCCTGCTCATAAAAAACATAGAGTTGAATTTACCGGTCCCGTTGAAAAAAGTATTTGGCTTACAATTTATTATTAATTTTTTTTATGACTGAATCAAATAGAATAATTGGCGGGGTATGCTATAGAATTGCCGGTTACTTTGGTATTAATATTATTCTCGTTAGAGCCGTTTGGGTTTTACTTACAATAATTACCTTTATAATACCCGGACTGTTCGTATATATAATTTTATGGTTAACCGGTCAACCGCGTATTGAACAAAGAAACTGAAATAAATAATTGAATGAAAAAAAGAACAACTATTACGGTTATCATAGTATGTCTATTTATTTCTTCCAACTCAATTGCACAAATAAAATCAGTAAATGTTGGCGCTTCTATTGGGCTTGGAGAAATTAAGGGTAATTCACCTTCGGTCACAAGTCTGGGTACTTCAATTTATATAGATTTTCTACCATGGTTTTCGAATGATCTTACTTTCAGAACCGGATTTATCTATGCGCAAAAACTCGAGAGATTTCTTCCGGAGAGTCGCATTCTAAGATATTACCCGTTCATTAGATCATATTACTTAAAGGGAGTATTAAGAGTAGATTTAAATGATCTGTTTTATATTGAACCGGGTGCAGGATTAATTTATTTGAATGATAGAACTTTCGGCGATATTAACGAATGGGAACCGGGCGCCTCTTTTAATTTTTTGTATGGAATTGATTTTTCCGATTCAGAACGAAGAGGAATTCACCTTGGTATCGGTTTAGATTATGGCATCACCTTTATGAAGACAAGTGCAAGTTATTATTTATTCTACATTCAAATTCAGAAAAAACTCTAACTATAATAGTAATTACAAATTCGATAATTCCTTCATCAAAGTTTCATACTGATTAAAATAGAGTGATTGTTCTCCATCGCTTAATGCTTTTTCTGGATCTGGATGAATTTCAATCATTATACCATGAGCACCTACTATCTTTGCAGCTTTTGCAAGAGGTGCCACTTTATCACGCTGACCGATTGCATGAGATGGATCAACGATAATCGGTAAGTGTGTAAGCTCTTTAAGCACAGGGATTGCACTTATATCAAGCGTGTTTCTTGTTGCGGTTTCAAATGTTCGAATACCGCGTTCACATAAAATTACCTGGCGGTTACCCTGGGATAAAATATATTCTGCCGCGTTTAATAATTCATCGATAGAAGCCATTATTCCGCGCTTTAATAAAATCGGTCGCTGTGTTTTGCCCACCTCTTTAAGTAAAGCAAAATTCTGCATGTTGCGTGCGCCTATTTGTAATATATCTGCAGTCTTAGCTACCATAGAAACAAAAGGGGTATCGAGTACTTCTGTAACAACCGGCATTTCGTAATACTTTCCGGCTTGTGTTAGATCATCAAGTGCATCAAGTCCTAATCCCTGAAAACTGTAAGGAGATGTTCTCGGTTTAAAACATCCGCCTCGTAAAATATGTCCGCCGTATTCCTTTACTTCCTGTGCACATTCAAGTATCATTTCTTTGGATTCAACTGAACAGGGACCAGCAATTACAACAAAGTTGTTACCGCCAATAAGTACATCGCGCACTTTTATTATCGTATCCTCTTTTTTGTATTCTCTGCTTGCTAACCGGTAACTTTTATTTTTCTTGAATATTATTTGAGGAGTTTCATTAACTACTTCTTCTTTTGTCAATTCAATATTGGGAGTATTTAAAAGATCAATTTTACCGGGTTCAAGTTTTGTTCTTACTAATTCCTGGGAGGGATAACTGCCCAGCACTTTCATAAAGCGAACATAACGACCGAATTCATCCAGTAATTTCTGAATTGATTCATCCTGTATGTTCCCTTCAAAATCGAGGTAAAACATTTCTTCCCAAACATTTCCTATAATAGGTCTCGATTCAAGTTTAGTAAGATTGATGTTGTTCTTTTTAAATACACTCAACGCTTCTACAAGGGAACCGGGTATTTGAGATGTTGCCATTACTATTGAAGTCTTACATGGTATTCTCTTATCAACTATCTGTGGTTTTCTTGAAGCAACTAAAAATCTTGTGTAATTCTCTTTTTGATTTGCAATATTGCGGATCAAAATTTTTAGTCCGAACAATTTTGCGGCTTCTTCACTTGCAATTGCTGTAAAGTAAGGATTGTTTTCCTCCTTAACTTTCTGAACCGACATCGCAGTATCAATAAAATATTCAATTGAAGCATTAGGAATGTTTTCAATAAATTTACTGCATTGAGTAGCTGCCTGGTAGTGTGCATAAATCTTTTTTATTTTCTCAAGCTTTATATCCTGAATACCAACCAGGCAATGGTTTACTTTATATTTTTCTTCACCAACAATTGAAAGCGATGTATGTAAAAGAAGGTCGTATACTTCGTTAATTCCTCCTGATGTTGTATTTTCGATTGGAAGAACGGCAAGATCAGATTCCCCTTTTTCGACCGAAGCAATTACTTCATCAAACCTATTCTTAAAAACAAATTTGAACTTTGTCTTTGATGCAGAGAAATATTTTTTAGCAGCAAGATAACTATAAGAACCTTCAATACCCTGAATTGCAACCGTTAATATTTTTTTTCTTTCCGAACCTGATGGATTTGCTTGAACATATTTCTGCTGCAACCTGACCGAATCTTCTATTATTTCATAGAAGATCTTTGAAATGTAAGTAGAATCCAAACCCTCTTTCTTACCAATTCTTATAATTCGTTTTAGGAGTTCTGCTTCTCTCGATTGATCTCTTATTGGGCTTTTAGTAGTTTCTTTCGTAAGAATTACGTCTTTACTAAGTTCTCTCCTTTTCGAAAGCATCTTTAAAATATTTTCGTCTACATTATTAATAAGCTTTCTCAGTTGCTCAATATTTTTTATTCCTTTTTTGGCCATAAGATATATTTGATAATGAATTTGGGGAATGAAGATAAAAAAAATCAATAACATAACCGAGAATCTCATTCTTACAGCTTTAAATTGACAAACATCTCTTAAAATTGTAAGTTAGAAATGGATAATAAACTCCAATTAATCAAATCAGTGTAAACTAAAATTAGTTTACAACCTATGGAGGTGTATATGATTAATGAATCTAGAAGGAAATTCCTAAAAACTTCTGCACTTATTGGAGCTGGAATTACAGGTCTTTCTACAAAGTCTGTAAAAGCCGGACCTAAATATGTATTAGATGAAAACAGGATGGGAGTGCTTATTGATACTACTGTATGTATTGGATGCAGAAAATGTGAATGGGCCTGTAAAACTGCACACGACTTACCGACACAACCGATTGAAAGCTATGATGACAGAACCGTTTTCGATAAAATGAGAAGACCAGATGCAAAAGCATTAACAATTGTGAATGAATACCTGCCAAAAGAAACTGAACAATTTCCAATTAATGTAAAAGTACAATGCATGCATTGTGATAAACCAGCTTGTGTATCGGCATGCATCGTTGGAGCATTTTCAAAAGAGGAAAACGGCTCGGTTATCTGGGATACCGATAAATGCATTGGCTGCCGTTATTGTATGGTAGCTTGTCCATTCCAGATTCCGGCATTTGAGTTCGAGAAAGCATGGCATCCCGATATTCGTAAATGCGATTTCTGTTTTGATCGTACTAAAGAAGGTAAGCTTCCAGCTTGCGTGGAAATTTGTCCGATGGAAGTTTTAACCTACGGAACAAGAAAGTCGGTAATTGAACTGGCACATCAAAAAATAAGTCTTTACCCGGATCGTTACATCAACCACGTTTATGGAGAATTTGAAGTTGGAGGAACAAGCTGGCTCTATTTGGCAAGTAAGGATTTTCACGAACTCCAATTTCCAAAATTAGGTACCAATACAGCACCGGGTGTAAGTGAAGCAATTCAACATGGAATATTTGCTTACTTCGTTCCTCCGGTTGCTCTATATGCTTTGCTTGGCGGGGTAATGTGGATTAATAAAAAGAAAGCTGAATCAAATAAAAATAAGGAGGTACATCATGAGTGAAAATATGAAACCTGTACCTCTACCAAGAAAATATTTTACTCCTACTGTTATAGTTATTGCAGTTATTGCAGCAATAGGTTTGTTATTTGTATTAGCAAGATTGATATTTGGAATAGGAGCTGTTACAAATCTATCGAATGAATTTCCATGGGGAATTTGGATTGGTATTGATGTAGCAGCCGGAGTTGCACTTGCTGCCGGTGGATTTACTACTGCGGCACTTGGTCATATTATGCACAAGGAAGAATACCATTTAATAACCCGTCCGGCTTTACTTACGGCAATGCTGGGCTATACATTTGTTGCTGTAAGCGTTGGAATTGATTTAGGACGATACTACTACATATGGCATCCACTAATTATGTGGAATGGAAACTCTGCCCTCTTTGAAGTAGGCATGTGCGTTATGATTTATCTGACAGTCCTGTATATTGAATTCCTTCCCATTGTAACCGAACGGTTTATAGGAAGAGTAAACCTTCCGGGGTTTTTTAAAAGATTTAATGTATCTCTTGATAAATTATTAAGAGCATTGGATAGAGGTCTTGATAAAACAATGTTTATTTTTATTATTGCCGGTGTAGTTCTCTCCTGCTTACATCAGTCTTCGCTTGGAACTTTAATGATAATTGCCGGACCTAAAATGCATCCACTATGGCAGACTCCAATACTTCCATTATTATTCTTGCTCTCAGCAATGTCTGTTGGTTTCCCTATGGTTATATTTGAATCCTATCTAACATCAAAATCATTTGGTTTGAAACCCGAGACAAATATTATGGCAAACCTTGGAAGTATGGTAGCACCATTACTTGGTATCTATCTTTCTTTTAAATTAGGTGATATGGTAATTAGACAGACATTTGTTTATTTAACTGAGTTCAATACTGCAAGTGTTATGTTTGTTATTGAGATAGTAATTGGTGTTGTTGTTCCATTACGACTCTTTCTTTCGCCGCAAATTCAGAAATCGCCAATGGGTTTAAGTATTGCGGCATTCCTTGTAATTTTTGGTGTCTTCTTAAATAGACTGAATAATTTTATTGTTGCATACAATCCTCCTTATGTATTCCAGAGTTATTTCCCTTCTATTGGAGAAATTTCTGTAACAGCTGGTTTCATAGCCCTGGAGATTTTATTGTTTAGAGCTTTTGTAATGATATTCCCAATTGTAAGTGTTCCGCAGCATTCCGGTACGAAAGCAAAGTTCTCAATAAGGAGTGTATTGTCATGAAAAAATTAATAATAATAATTTTATTCTTAGCTCCAATATTAATTCAGAGCCAGACTAAATTAAATAGCGCCCACGCTAACCTAAATTTAACATGCTCAAATTGTCATTCATGCAACATCCCCACAAAAGAAAATCCTTGTTTAAAACCCTGTCCGCGCGAAAGTTTAATAAGAATCGATCAGAAGCCGGAAGAAGGACCGAGAATTATAGTAATAGATAAACTACGCGATACAGATATTTATGCGCCGGTCAAGTTCTCACATTTAGCTCATGCGGAGATGGCTGATATGACGGGGGGTTGCAGAACATGCCATCACTATAATCCTCCCGGTAATGTTATAGGTTGTTCGGACTGTCATAAGACCACAAGAAAAAGAGCCGATATTACAAAACCGGATCTAAAAGGTGCTTACCACCAGCTATGTATGAATTGCCACAGATCCTGGAGCGGTAAAACCGATTGTAACGATTGCCATGTTGTTAAAGAAAAAGCTGTTTCAAAACCTGTTAAAGTAAAAGATGAAAAATCGAAAAGAATTCATCCCGAAATAAAAGTACCTGAAAAAATTTCCTTCAACACAAAAACAGATAAAGGGAAGTTTGTTACTTTTTTTCATAACGATCATACCAATTTGTTTGGATTAGAATGTTCACAATGCCATTCTAATGAAAGCTGCACAAAGTGTCATTCACAAATAAAGAAACCGGCAGAAATTAAAAAATCCTTTGCGGAACAACATAAAAAATGTTCCAGCTGTCATGAAGTTAAATCGGATTGTAACAAATGCCATTCTAACAAAGAAGCTGGACCATTTAACCACAAGATTTCTACAGGTTTCGACCTTTCAAAATTCCATTCCAGATTAAACTGTGCAAGGTGTCATACTACTCCTGCTAAATTCATAGGGTTAAACAAAGATTGTGTTACTTGCCATGGTACATGGAGCTGGAATAATTTCGATCATAAAAAAACCGGATTAGCATTAAACGAGACACACGGCGAATTGGATTGCGAGAGCTGCCATAAAGATAAATCTTATGCAAATCCAACCTGTACCGATTGCCATGACGATTTAACATATCCTAAAAATTTACCGGGCAAATTAATAAAGCGGTAATATGAAAGGATTGAATGAAATAGGGATTTATAAAAGAATAGGTCTTAAACTTACAATCGTAGTAAGTTTTACAGCGGTTGTAATTATTGGCGTATATTCATACTTCAACATTAAATCGCAGAATGATGTATTGCTTTCGGAAGTTGAAAGACATGCAAACCAATTAAGCGAGACAGTAAAGAATAGTACACGATACAGTATGTTGTTTAATGAGCGGGAACAGATTCAAGAAACAATAATGACAATTGGAAAAGATCCTACAATATATGATGTTAGGATACTCAACAAAGAAGGAATGATTATTTACTCGAGGAAACAAGACGAAATTGGACAAATGTTAGATAAGAAAGCAGAAAGCTGTTATGCGTGTCACGCAGAGAACAAACCTCTTGAAAAACTCTCTATGAAAGATAGAACCCGAATATTCAAGCTTCATCCGGATTCTACACGAATAATGGGAATTGTAAATCCGATTTACAACGAAAAATCTTGCTGGCAATCTGATTGTCATGCTCATTCAAAAGAAGCTACTGTACTTGGAGTTCTCGATGTAAGCATTTCACTTCAAGCAATTGACAAGCAATTACAAGAGAATCAAATGCGTGTTTTTTTATTTGCAATAGTATCTGTAATTTCTATTGGTCTTATCATCGGCTTATTTGTAAAAAAATGGATTGACAAACCCGTTAAAGAATTAGTTAATGCTACAAACGAGGTTGCGTTAGGAAATCTTAATTATGCTATAACCGATTTAGGAAATGACGAACTTGGTTATCTTGCTAAATCATTTAATAAGATGATAAGCCGTTTAGATGAAACAAGACTTCAACTTGTGCAGTCTGATAAAATGGCATCCCTCGGAAGACTTGCCGCCGGTGTTGCTCATGAAATTAACAATCCCCTTACCGGAGTTTTAACTTACAGCAGCTTCTTACTAAAACGGACTAAAGACAATCCGCAGATGCAAGAGGATTTGAATGTTATAGTTAGAGAGACAATGCGAAGCAGAGAAATTGTTAAAGGTCTTCTCGATTTTGCCCGGCAATCCACTCCTAAAAAACATCAGGTTGATATAAACGAAGTTATAAAGCGGGCAATAAGTGTGGTTAACAATCAATTAAAGTATAGTAGAATCAATCTTTCAACAGAGCTTAATGAAAAGATTCCAAAAGTAATTGCTGATGCAAACCAGATACAACAGGTTTGTTTAAATCTCCTTCTTAATTCAATAGATGCAATCGGTACCGAAGGCGGTTCAATCGATATTAAAACGAACCTTACAAGTTTACCGCCAAAAGGAAATACACAAATTAAATCTGCCGTCTGTTTAAAAAACCATAATCTTATTTACAAGGAATTTAAAATCGGCGGACTTCCTTCAATTCAACTAAAGATAAAATCGAATGGAGTTGAAGGATTTATGAACCTGGATCCTGTGTATGGCAACAACAGGCATTTCTTCGGAATCAACTTATCAAAGAACAGTTCGATCAGTTTAAATTGCCCAACGTGCGATATCTCGTTAATTGATAAAAATGAAAAATGCCCGGAGTGCGGCGGACCGGTTTATAAAATTACAATTCCTAATCAGGGTTATTTAGCTGGTTGCGCATCATTTAATGATAACTGGCAAAAATGGGAATTTATTGACCTTGGTGGTGACAGACAATTTGTTGAAATAAAAATTAAAGATTCGGGATGCGGAATTCCTCAAGAAAATATTTCTAAACTTTTTGAACCTTTCTTTTCAACAAAAGGTCAAAAAGGAACTGGACTTGGTCTGGCAATAGTATGGGGAATTATTGATAACCATAACGGGACTATTGATGTTGAAAGTGAAGTAGGTAAAGGAACAACATTTTCTATTAAATTACCGTTAGTATAGATGAAAGAAGAATTAGATATATTGATTATTGACGACGAGCAGGTTGTTATTGATTCTATTAAAAGAATCTGCGATATAAATAATTATAAAGTCGATTTTGCACTCGATGCTGAGTCGGCTCTATTAAAAATCAACCAGAAAATTTTCAGAATTATAATTAGTGATATTATGATGCCGGGAATGGATGGCTTTCAATTCCTGAATGAATTGAGAAATAAGAATATTGATACACCTGTTGTCATTACATCCGGATACTCTACAATTGAAAATGCTGTCCGTTCACTTTACAGCGGCGCACTCGATTTTATCCCCAAACCTTTTTCATTCGATGAAATAGTAAGCGTTATTAAAAGATGCATTAAATACGGCGAATTAACTGATCCTTCAACCAAAAATACAACTTCAATTGTGCATGTTCCTTGTCCGGTTAAATATTACCGGTTAGGATATTCATGCTGGGTTAATGAATTGAATGATGGTTCGGTTAATATTGGGGCGACCGATATATTTATTAAGACACTTGAAAATATTCGAACCGTAGAATTCCTGGAAAACGACACGATGATTAATCAAGCCGAACCAATCGTCAAATTAATTGCCGAAGATGGTACAATTAATCAACTCTATTCTGCAGTAAGTGGAAGGATTATTGAGAGCAATCAAAAAATATTAAGCGATATAACTTTATTAGAAAAAGATCCTTACTTCGCCGGTTGGCTTTATAGAATTATACCCGGTCAACTCGATTTGGAAATGAGTATGTTAACACCATGTAGTTCGGATCGCTAAACAGAACTTTAAACAAGGAGATATACTATGCCTCTCTTCATATTAGCATTAGTGCTATTTATTGTGGCCGATGTTGTAATTAGATTCACAATTAAAAAAATGAATGAGAAAAAACTTCGTAAAGAACGAGAAGAAATACTTAATGAAAGCATCAACCTCGATTTCAGCACAGAAGCTGTTTCATTAAAACGTGCAGACGTTCCAAATCCAAAAGCAAGAATACTCTGTGTTGATGACGAAGATGTGATCCTGGATAGCTTTAGAAAAATTCTTGTGTTGGATGGTTATGCAGTGGACACGGTTAATTCTGGACAAGAAGCAATGAATCTTATTAAATCCCATCATTACGATTTTGTTTTTACAGACCTTAAAATGCCAGCAATGGATGGTGTTGAAGTAACAAAGCTTGTAAAACATTTGCGCCCTGATATAGATGTTATGATTATTACCGGATATGCTACTGTAGAAACCGCTGTTGACTGTATGAAACTCGGTGCTATGGATTATGTTCAGAAACCATTTACCGAAGACGAATTACTTGAATTCACCAAAAAGTCTCTTGTTAAACGTCAGGATAGAATCCAGAAACAACTAAAACCGCGTGTTCATATTGCTCACTTATCCGAAAAAGAAAAATTAGGAACCGGTGAATTTGCTATTCCAGGCGGAGTTTTCATCTCCAATGGGCATTGCTGGATTTCAGTTAGTCAGGATGGTTCTGCAAAAGTTGGAATAGATGACTTTGCAAAGAAATTAATCGGTAAAATTACCGGTATCGACTTCCCCAATCTAGGAATGAACATAACAAAGGGACAACCACTATTCAGCATAAAACAAGGTAATCGAATAATTCAATTTCTTTCGCCGTTAAGCGGTCAGGTTAAAAGCATTAATCACGAATTAGCCGAAGACCTTGAAGCTTTAGATTTCACGCCATACGAAAAAAATTGGATCTGTTCTATTGATGCAGATAAATTAGATTCCGAATTAACTCAGCTCAAAATCGGCAAGAATGCAGTAACTTATTATCAGGAAGAAATCGATAATTATATTAAGCTGATAAAAGAAATAGTAAAACAAGATGCTTCGGAACAATTTGAGCTACAGTGGGGACATTTAGAAAAGCTAGGTGAAAAAGACTGGTATATGATAACCGGAGAATTCTTTAAAAAGTAATTACGAGTTAAGTGGGTCTATTTAATGGCTGAAACAGTCTGATTTGACAAATTGGTATTATCTAAATATTTTGCTAAAAGTATGCATTAGTCCATTATCTTGTTTTTGAGAAAAATTTATCCAGAAAATGAGGTTTCTTTAGTTTATATAAATACATATATCGGTCGCGTTTCAAATAAGATTAAAAAAATAGGTACTCTGTCATATAGATAACTTGCATGATATTTGACAGAAAATTAAACAGAATAAACATCTGAAAAAATAATAGAGGTTCATTTGAATACAAGATCCCTTTTCTACCATGCTCCAAAGTATATTTTTATTTGTCTTCTTTTAATTGCGTTCAATCGAACAAATGGACAGGATTTTAATTGTGCAGATTGCCATGAAACTTCAATTAAGATGTCAGTTCATGCTGAAGCTATTGATTGCCAGGGATGTCATGAAGATGTAGTAAATGAAGACCATATTGAAAAAGGTGCAAAAAAAGTTAGCTGTGCAACATGTCATGATGAATTTGTTAAATCTGTTGATTCCGATATTCATCATCGGCTAAAAGTAAAAAACCCGCCAACTTGTGTTAAGTGTCATGGCAATCACGAAATTCAAAAACCTCCTACAGATAATAAATTAAAAGCGAAACAATATTGTAATAAATGCCATTCCTCTGCTACGCTATTAGGAAATTACCATTCGGTTACAAAAATTGATAAAAATAATTGCATTAGCTGCCATAAGAAAATTGATACACGGCTGACTCTTCCATCTTCGGTTCACCAAAATCTGGACTGTTCGGATTGCCACAATTTTATTGCTAATAACCTCAAAAATCATCCGAAAAATCTAAAGGTAACACAATCGGCCGATTGTTACATATGCCATGGCGATATTGCTAAAGAACATAGAGAAAGTATTCACGGAATTGCATTAAGCGAAGGAATTGATGAAGCTGCCAAATGCTGGGATTGCCATGGCTCTCATGATATAAAGAAAGTAAAAGAAGAGGAAAGCAAGGTTCATCCGAAAAATATTGCAACTACTTGCGGTAGATGCCACGACAACCCTGAACTAACTAAAAAATATGAAATTGCTCTCCCAAATCCCGGTATGAGATATTCACAATCAATTCATGGAAAACTTGTCTTAAAAGGGAGAACTGATGCCCCAAACTGCAGCGATTGTCATGGCGTTCACAACATAAAAAATAAGGTTCAACCGGGTAGTAAAATTTCTACGTTTAACGCACCCAATTTATGCGGACAATGTCATAAAGAAATTTCGGAAGAATATCAGAAATCTATTCACTGGGTACTTGCTAAAAAGGGATTTAGAGAAGCTCCTGTCTGCGGAGATTGCCATAGTGAACATTCAATTAAGGCAATTACAACTGGTAATCAAAGAATAGAAGCTAAAAAAATCCAAGAACAGACATGTATTATTTGTCATGAAAATCCAAGAATAGCAGAACGGTTTGGTAAGCCGGGCGGACAATCAACATTATATCAGGATAGTTATCATGGTTTAGCTGTTATGCAGGGAAGTGAAAAATCTGCAATGTGTGTTGATTGCCATAATGTTCATAAAATTTTACCAAAGGAACATCCTGAATCATCTGTAAGTGAAAATAATGTTACTGCTACTTGTCAGAAATGTCACCCCGATGCAACGCCGGTATTTTCACAAAGCTATTCTCACAGAACGATGAATGAAACATCGGCAAGAATAGAAAACTTTGTAGCTGAATTATATTTCTGGTTAATTGTTTCAGTAATTGGTGCGATGATAGTTCATAACATCCTCATTTATGTTTATGAAGTGAAAAGAAAACGTAGAAATATGCAAGGCGAAATTACAATTCCCCGATTTACAAAAAACGAAGTAATTCAGCACTTACTACTTTTAATCTCCTTTATAACACTTGCAATAACAGGATTTGCTCTTAAATATCACAGCAGCTGGTGGGCCGAATTATTACAAACCTTCGGTATGTCCGAGATTGTAAGACAATATATACACCGCGGAGCTGCTGTAATAATGATTGTCACAGGTTTGTATCATCTTTGGTATTTAATTTTTACACCGCGCGGAAGAGATGTTCTTTACAATTTAATTCCAAGGTTTAGTGATGTTACCGATGCACGCGATTCGATCCTTTACTATCTAAGGCTTAAAAAGAGAAAACCAATTTATGACAAATATGATTATACAGAAAAAGCTGAATACTGGGCTTTAATCTGGGGAACTATAATTATGGGAGTTACAGGATTTATTTTATGGTTCCCAACGATAGTTGGTAACTGGGCTC
The DNA here is from genome assembly GCA_037446915.1 of Ignavibacteria bacterium. Taxonomy (GTDB): domain Bacteria; phylum Bacteroidota; class Ignavibacteria; order Ignavibacteriales; family Melioribacteraceae; genus DSXH01. The sequence continues at coordinate 32,777 of JBBIHP010000002.1, read as the reverse complement.
CGACCTGGTTAATTAAAGTTAGTGAACTAATTCATTTTTACGAGGCTATTTTGGCAACACTTGCCATTGTGGTTTGGCACTGGTTCTTTGTTATTTTCCATCCAAGAGAATATCCGATGAGTTTAACATGGATAGACGGTAAAATGACGCTCGACACATACAGACACCACCATGAGAAACATTTCAGAAGAGTTGTTTTAGAATGGAAAGAGTATTTAGCCGGTAAGAGAGATATTAAAAAGGTTAGTCATTCTACAATTCTATTTGCTAAAGCATTAGAAGAAAATGGCTTAGTACCGGTTCAAATCATTGATAGAGAATTGGAAAATGATCCTGAATTGCGGGATTGGCTGGATAAAAAGCTTAATCCGGTAATTGAAGAAGATCAAAATGAAAATAGTGAGAAGAAATAAATAATAGGACATTATTGCCTCTTAATTCTAATTCCACTATTTTTCAAAAAGATTTATAAGCTCTTTATAATAACAAATTAACTTCAGGAGAAAAATTATGATTCGTCGTGTATCAATAATTTTATTTATAGTAATAGCAATTACTTACATTGTTCCCACAGAAATTTCTGCACAACCTTTTGGTTATGAGGGAACACAAGTTTGTGGAACCTGTCATAAAACAGAAAAACAGGGATTGCAATTAAAAATTTGGCAAGAAAGTGCTCATGCTAATGCATACAAAACACTTCAAACACCCGAAGCAGATAAAATAGCTATGGCTAAATACAGTAAGAAAGCCGTTGATTCACCGGGATGTTTAAAATGCCATGCATCAGGATATGATGTTGCAGATAAAAAATTAATCGGTGCTAAATTCAAAATTGAAGATGGTGTTCAATGCGAAACTTGTCATGGAGCTGGATCTGCTTACAAGACTTTGAAAATTATGAAGAGCAAAGAAGAATCAATAAAAAATGGTTTGGTAGTATGGAAGAACAATGCAGAAATTAAAGCCGATTGCGTTAAGTGCCATAATCCAGAAAGCCCAACTTATAAAGAATTCAATTTTGATAAAATGTGGGCAAAGATTACTCATCCAGTTCCGAAAGGATAAATTGTTATAGGAATAAAATGAAAAAAAATATTTTTTGTTTTATCATTCTTTTTCTGCCGTTGATTACCTACTCTCAAAATCTCAACGGCAGATTTTCTTCCTCGTTATACACATTTGAAAGATTCGATAATAACTCATCCTCCGAAACATTCATTAGAACATTCCAATCACTTAACCTGAATTTTAATATCGGTAATTTTTCCTTGAGAACCAGAACCGGTATGGAAGCAAATCTTGGTAAATCCTTAGATCAGGATTTAAGGTTCCGCTTTTACAATTTGTATTTAGAAGGACGTGATATTTTGGGTGCCGTAACTCTTAAACTTGGGCGTCAACCACTTTTTACACCGGTTGCCGGCGGACTTTTTGATGGCGTAAACCTGAAGATTAATTATAGCGGGATTTCATTATCAGGTTTTTATGGCGGAAATGTTCCAGCTTATCAAAAGTTAGAACTTACTGATGATTGGGCTAATAATTACGTAATGGGTGGAAGATTCGAAGCCAATCCATTCGACTTTATTAAATTTGGAGTGAGTTATATTGACAAGAATTACAAACAGGAAGATTATAATTCGTTGCGGTTAAATTCCGATCTTGATCCTGTAACTGTTTTAATCCAATCTAAATCGAACCAGTATAAATATGTTTCCGGTGATATATGGTTTGAATTACCTGAAATATTTGAAGTCAGTTCGAGATATGAATACGATTTGAATATTAAAACGACTTCAAGAATAGAGGTTGATGGTAGATTTCAATTAACCGACAACATTGGTTTGAACGGATATTACAATTACCGCGAGCCCCAGATAAGATATAATTCTATTTTTTCAGTTTTCAATTTCGGTAACTCCCAGGAAATTGAAGGCGGATTCGATTTTCGAATTCCGAAAGTTGCTACATTTTTCGGCAAGTACGGTTATGTTAAGTATAAGGACGAAAACTCTTCCAGAATTACTGTTGGCGCAACAACTGAATACGGAAGTATAAGCTACAGAAAAAATCTTGGCTATGCAGGTGAACTTGACGGTGTTTCACTCTATACAGCAAGAACATTTTTAGAAGGATTCTTGACACCTTCTGCTGGAATTTCTTATACAACTTACAAATTATCTAAAGATTCCGAATCGAATAAAATCATTTCATTCCTGGGCGGAATAAATGTCCGGCCGTGGCGCACTTGGTCATTCGATCTTCAAGGACAATACTTCAACAACAAAATTTATAAGAATGATTTCCGTGTTTTGTTTAAAGTAAATCACCTGTTCAATACTAACTTTTAGAATAATATGAAAATAAAATTACTTTATGGTTCATTATCGCTAATAATAATATTGTTTCTTACAATTGCAGCAATTGATATTAATAAAAGCGATGAACCTAAAAAGACCAATAAAGATGTGATCAAATTTTCGCATGCTGTTCATAAAGAAGCAACAGATTGTGCATCCTGTCATACCGGAGTAATGGAAAGCATGTCTCTTAATGATAGATTACTTCCTGAGAAATCCGTTTGTGCAACCTGTCATGATGTTGAAGACACCGATCAATGTAATTATTGTCATTACGAAGATGTGCAAGAGCCATTGTTAATTAAAAAATCGGAATTGCTCTTTAATCACAAGCTTCATACATCCGATCAAAAAATGGAATGTGAATCGTGCCATAAAGGTTTGGGTGATGTTGCTTACAGTTTCGAATCCAGGTCAGTTAATCCGCCGATGGTAAATTGCTATTCATGCCATAACGATAGAACAGTTGCAACTAACAATTGCGAAACCTGTCACATCTCAACAGTTAATTTAATCCCGGTAGATCATCAACAGGTTGGATTCTTGAAGTCCCATAAGCACAAAGCAATTTCTATGAATAATAATTGTGAAATGTGCCACGACAATACTTTCTGCGAATCATGTCACGTTTCTACAACTATGATAACCGAAACTAACAAAGCCCGGGATTTTTATACACCATTCTCTCCTCACAAATTTGTCGATAATACAAAACAACAGCAGTTAACACGTGTGCACGATTTGAACTACCGTTTTACTCACGGTATTGATGCTAAAGGCAAATCAGCAAACTGCCAGACATGCCATCAGACAGAAACATTCTGCGCAGAATGTCATACATCTTCCGGTGGAGATTATGCATTGGGAGGAATGGTGCCAGCTTCACATAGAGCGCCTAATTTTGTTACAATTGGTGTCGGAACCGGAGGCGGGCAGCATGCAACTTTAGCAAGAAGAGATATTGAAAGATGCTCCGGATGCCATGATGTTCAGGGTGCCGATGCAAATTGTATTTTGTGCCATGTTGATAACGATGGAATTAAGGGGACAAATCCAAAAACACATATACGCGGATTTATGAAATCTTCCAGTGATGGAGACTGGCATAATGATTTAGGCTCTGTTTGTTACTCGTGCCATACAGATGCAAATGCGAGGCCGACCGGTAAAAAAGGAATTGGTTTCTGCGGTTATTGTCATAATTAATTTAAATTCTTGGAAAAACTATGAGATATACAAAAATTTACCTGATAATAGTTTTAATGCTGGGATTTGTATTTACATCTTGCAGCGAGATTCAGGATGAGATTACGCCACCGGAAAGTATTAGTGTTCATGGTGTAGATTTTATGAAAAAAAGTTCGAGTAATTTCCACGGTAGAAAACTTGTTGATGGATCGATGGAATCTTGCAAAGAGTGCCATGCACAAAATTATGGTGGTGGAACTGCAAAGGTTAGTTGCTCTACAAATAATTGTCATCCGGGAATTACTGTCCATACTGCTAACATTATGAATCCTAATTCCAATCAATTTCATGGCAGCTTTATTTCAGCACGTTCATGGAATATGGCTCAATGTGCTCAATGCCATGGTTCTAATTATGCCGGTGGAATTGTAAGTCCAACTTGTAATTCATGTCATAAGAGTTCAGGTGGTCCCGAGGCATGTAATACATGTCATGGTGATTTCGGAAACGCAACCAAAATTGCTCCCCCTCGCGCATTAGACAGATCGATTGTAACAACCAATCCTGCTGTCGGTGCTCATCAGGAACATTTATACAATCCTAAAATCGGTGCGGCAGTATTATGTAACGAATGTCATAAAGTGCCCGGCGGATTATTTACAACCGGTCATGTTAACGATGGGACATCAAAAGCAGAAGTAGTTTTTGGAACGCTATCTAATAAAGGTTCAGTAAATTCTTCATACAGTTTTACTTCTAACAAATGTTCTAATACTTACTGTCATGGTAATTTCAAATTCTCTAAAGCAAACTCGATTTACCAGTTTGCATACACAGAAGACCAGATGGTTGGTAAAAATTTTAGTCCGGATTGGAAAAAAGTTGATGGATCGCAAGCTGCATGCGGAACTTGCCATGGTTTGCCTCCAACCGGTCATATGTCCTCCGAACTTAAATCATGCTCAACATGCCATCAAGGAATTGTAGATGCACAAGGAAAGATTATTGATAAGACTAAACATATCAATGGCCAGATTAATGTTTTTGGAAATTAATATTTTTCAATAATTATTAAAGCCGCTTAAGTGCGGCTTTTTTTTTCACTTTAACGAAACAAATTGTAACAGTGGAACACAATGTCCATTCAAGAAAAACTTAAAGATCACATATTAGATTCTATTGCAGAAGGTGTTTTTACTGTAGATAAAAACTTCCAGATTAATTTCTTTAATAAAGCCGCTGAGAGAATTACAGGATACAACAGAGAAGAAGTGATTGGTAAATTCTGTAAGCATGTTTTTCAATCGGAATACTGTTTTTCTGAATGTCCAATATCGGTTGTACTTCAAACCCGAAAAAACATTTATGAATTTGAATCGAGCATTAAAGATTGTACTGGTGAGAATAAATCTATTAAGCTAAATGCGGCCGTTTTATATAACGAAAACAATGAACCTACCGGCGGAATCATTTCCTTCAGAGATATAAGTGTATTCGAAGAAATCGGAATTATCCTTCACAAAGGAACTCAGTTTCATTCAATGATTGGTCATAGTAAACCGATGCAGAATATTTTCAACCTAATTCAGGAAATATCGGATTCGGATGCACCTGTTTTAATTTCCGGAGAATCCGGAACAGGTAAAGAATTGATAGCTAACGCTATTCAAAAATCGAGTCAAAGAAAAGATCAACTTTTTATCAAATTTAATTGTTCAGTTTTCCCGCAAAATTTATTAGCAAGTGAATTATTCGGACATGTGAAAGGAGCATTTACAGATGCTATAAAAGATAGGACAGGTAGATTCGAATTAGCTGATAAAGGAACCATCTTTTTAGATGAAGTTGCAGAGATGCCTCCACATACACAGATTCAATTATTAAGAATTCTTCAAGAAGGAACATTTGAAAGAATTGGAGAATCAATAACACGCTATACCGATGTTAGAATTATTGCTGCAACAAACATTAACATTAAGGAAGCATTAAAGAGTGGAACATTTCGTGAAGATTTATTTTATCGACTTAGTGTAATTCCGATTTATGTTCCCCCGCTTAGAGAAAGAAAAGAAGACATTGTTCCATTAATAAATCACTTCTTACATAAATATTCTCTTGTATATAAGAAAGAGATAACAGAAATTGAAGAAGGTGCACTCGATTCATTATTAAATTATAATTGGCCCGGTAATATCAGGGAATTAGAAAACGCAATTGAGTTTGCTTTTGTTAGAACAATAAATAAAAATATAATTGAAAAACACAAGTTACCGACATCAATTTTAGAAAGCATAAAAGGTTCAAAAAAATCATTTCCTTTTCCGATTGTATCTACAAACAAAGAAAAGACCGATCTGATAGTTTTACTTGAAAAGTACAGGTGGAATAAAACCAATGTTGCTAAAGAACTTGGAATTGGCAGAACAACACTCTGGCGGAAGATGAAAGAATTGAAGATAGTGGAATAAATTGTTTCGTTTTTTTATTATGAAACGTTTTGTTCCTTATTGAATAATCACTTCTATTTCAAAGATAATTAGACTCCATTGCCCCACCGACATAGTTTGCGAAACAGCGTGTTTCATACAAACGTTCTTAAATAAGTCAAAAATGTATTTTTTTGAATGGCACTTACTTTGCATATGATATTTCAATTTTTCAGAATTATTTGGGAATTGTTATGCAAAAGAAACTATTTATTCTTTTCTCTTTTGTGTTCTTAATTTATTTATCTGGATGTAAGGATAGAATCGAAGAACCAATCTCTTCTGACCAACAAGTAATAACAAAATCAGTTGCTTCATGCGAAGGATGCCATACCAATTATCAACACTTAAAAAAAGTCTATACACCTGATCCACCAAGCGATGGCGGTGGCGGCTGCGGTGGCGAAACTCCACATATTGAACCATACGATAGAGTTTTCTTAAGTGGTGTAGGATATAAGGAATTCAAAAATGATGTGCATGGAAAAATTCCATGTACTACCTGTCACAATGGTGTGGATGGAACTGATAACAAAACTCAAGCTCACTCGGGTAACTTTATTAAAAAACCATCAGCTTATGCAGATCAGAAATGTGCATCATGTCATACTGAAATAGTAATGAGAACTAAGAATAGTTTACATGAACAGGGATGGGGTCAAAAGTCGATGGTTGTACTAAGAAGCGGATTACCCAATATACCTGCTGGTTTTAGTCAACTCTCTCAAAGGATGAAGGATGGTTATGAAGTTAATTGCGCCAAATGTCATGCTTCGTGCGGCGACTGCCATGTTAATAGACCAAAAGCAGGAGGCGGCGGACTTGCAAACGGTCATGCTTTTACAAAAACACCCGATATGCGCAACGTATGTGTTACATGCCATGTCAGCCGTGGAGGACACGCTTATTTCGGTCAGGCAACTGGAACTGTTCCGGACGTTCATTTAACAAGCAGACAGTTTACATGCATTCGTTGCCATACTAAAAATGAAGTTCATGGCGATGGAAATATTTATGATCAACGCTATAAAATGGCATTATTACCAAAGTGCACTGATTGCCATTCAGGAGTAGCAACTACAAATCAATACCATGCTGCACACATTAACACATTCAGTTGTAATACGTGTCACTCTCAGGATTATAATAATTGTGGAAGCTGCCACATCGGTGGAGAGGGGGCAAGAATTCCTTCCTATCAAGGTTTTAAAATTGGTATGAACCCTATTCCTGATACAAAACCATTCAAGTATGCTGTCTTAAGAAGATCTCTTATGGCACCCGATAGCTGGAAAGAATATGGAATTGCAAATCTTTCTAATTTCAATATAAGACCAACATATAAATATGCGACTCCACATAATATTATTAAGTGGACCAAAAGAACACAGGTTGCAAGCGGCAAACCTTGTTATGATGCTTGCCATATTATTAAGAATTCTGATGGAACATACAAAAATAAAGAGCTTTATCTATTCAGAAGCGATTTGGCTACATGGGAAGTTACAGCAACTCAATCAATTACTGTGGATAATAGATTACCTGTAAAATGGGATGTAAAATAATATCACATAACTAAAATCATCAAATCAAAATGAAGGGAGTAGTAAAAATGAAAATACGCAAATTCTTTTACCTGTTATTAGTTCTTCCAATCCTCTTTGTTTATACAGGATGTAGTAAAGACGAAAACCCAACCGAACCTGTTAAAATTAATGAAGCCCAGGTATTAATTGAATACCTCGAAGCAAATGGAAACTATTTAAACACTTCAAACCCAGCAATTATTTCTGCAGAGGATGTTAGAGCATTACAATTATCCAATCCTAGCAAACTTTATGTAATTGATGTTAGAGCTGCCGCTGACTTTACAGGAAAAGGATATATTCAGGGTGCTGTAAATGTAACATTAGGAAATTTAGTAACTCACATTAAAGGAATTAATGCTACTAGTTATGATAGAATTGTAATTGCTTGTTATTCCGGACAAACATCCGGTTATGCAACAGCTCTATTAAGATTGCTTGGTTACAACAATGTATTTTCGTTAAAATTTGGTATGTCATCTTGGAACAGCCAGGTTGCTACAAATTGGACATCGGGCATTGGAAATAACTATACCAACTTTGTAACAACAAATTATCCAAAAGCTGCTGCAGGTAACTTACCAACTTTAAATACAGGTAAAACAACCGGGAAAGAAATTTTGGAGGCTAGGATTACTACAATGTTAGCCACTACCAGCCCCTTCGGTGATATAAGTACAACATGGTCAACTGTAACTTCCAATTTAACTGGTTACTATATTGTTAATTATTGGCCGGCAAACCATTATGCTTTGGGTCATTTGACCGGTGCAATTCAATACACACCAAAAGTTGATCTGGCTTTAAGTACAAGTCTTAAAACATTACCAACCGATAAAACCGTTGTCATTTATTGTTATACAGGACAAACTTCAGCACAAACAGCTGCTATATTAAAGGTTATGGGCTATGATGCAAAATCATTATCCTTTGGTGTTAATATTATGGCTTATGACTGGATGGGAACAAACGGATTAACACAATGGAAACAAACTGAATGTAAAGAGTACCCATTTGTTAAATAAATAAATATATTGAAGTCCCTCTTATTTGAGAGGGACTTATACTTAATTTCAATCTGAGTGAGATTCTAAATGAATGAAATGTTAGGTAATCAATTTTTTATGGCCAGGAACTATCCCGCTGCCCAAAAGGAATTTGAAGAAGTATACCTGACAAAACCGGAAAATATTTCTGTAAAGAAAAAACTCCTTATTTGTTATACTCAAACCGGCAAACTGAAAGAAGCTATCAAACTATTTTGCGAAATAATAAATGATGACCTAGAAATAATTCTTAAGACAGATCCGGTAAAAGAAGACTGCCCATGTCCTGAGCTAATTGAAAAAATTGAGAAACAAATTCATCTGGAGAATGAAAACAAAGAACTTCTTTTTGTATTAGCAATTATCTGGCTCTATTGTGACGAAAATAAATCTCTAGAATATTTTAACAAGCTGAACGAAATCGATCCTGAAAACAATGTTGTTTACTCTTCAATCCAGATTATAAGTAGTTACATCCGAGAACACTCTTCACACTAAAAATCACTTAAGGCAAAATTTGTCGCCAATCGTTTTTTGGATTATAAATTATTAATTTTGTATTTGCTATTTAATACAGAGATTAATTTAAAAATTTATTAAACGAAAATGACTCCGGCTCTATACTTAATAAATCTGCTGCTCCCCTTTGCATATTTGTTGACGTTTTTATTTTATGCACTGGATTTCTTTAATGAGAAAAATTTGTTTGCAAATTCAAAGAGAATTTTTCTATTTATAACATTATTAGCGCATATTAGCTATCTATTGCTCAGAACTATTGAATTTGATCATCCTCCAATAACAAATAAGTTCGAGATATTTTCAATTCTTGCTTTTGCGGTAAGCTTTTCATATTTCATTCTCGAACTGCTAACTGATGTTAGAGGAACTGGAGCATTTATTATTTTATTTGCTCTTTTATTTCAGATCGTTTCTTCATTATTTATTGAGAATAATTACATCGTGCCGGAGGTATTACGTAACCGTTTGTTAGGACTCCATGTTATAAGCGCATTACTTGGCTATTCTGGCATTACAATATCAGCTGTATATGGACTATTATTTCTTGTGCTTTATAAGAACTTAAAATCGAGCAGGTTCGGATTAATTTTCAACCGGTTGCCAAGTCTGGAAATACTGGAGAAATTAAGTTTTCACTCATTACTGATCGGGTTTGTACTTTTTACAATAGCAATAATAATTGGAATTATCTGGCTTCCTTCCGCATTCCCAGATTTCAGTTATTCCGATCCCAAGTTAGTGGGTACTAGTCTTGTCTGGATTATTTATGGAGCGGGAATTCTTAGCAAGTTCATAGCTAACTGGTATGGTAAAAAAGTAATTATCTTTTCCCTAACGGGATTTTTATTGGCGGTACTTTCATTAATTCTTACCACTACTCTGGCAACAACTTTTCATTCGTTTTATTGAAAGTAGTTAAAAGATGAATTTAATCGGCATTACAATCAATCATAATAATTCTCCAATAAAAATACGTGAATCACTTCACCTATCACGTAGTGAGATAGTAGAATTTATTCCGCTTATGAAGCACGTTTTATCAGAAGGGGTTGTTATATCAACTTGTAACCGGACCGAAATATTCGGATTACCGATTGCAACATCTTTAGATACAAATTCAATTGTTGATTCTCTCTTAAGATATAAACCTGTTCGCGAAATAAAACCGGAATTTTTTCATAAGTACTTTTCATGCGGTGCTGTCAAGCATTTATTTAAAGTTGCTAGTGGTATCGACTCCCTGGTTATTGGCGATAGCCAGATTCTCGGTCAGGTTAAAGAATCATTTGAAATTTCGGAAGATATGGGTTTTACGGGACCCGTATTTCACCGCTTGTTCGAAACAGCTATAAAAGTAGGTAAGCGGACAATAAAAGAAACTGCTATTGGAGAAGGTGCTGTAACAGTAAGTTATGCTGCTGTTCAGGTCGTTGAAAAAATATTTTCGGGATTGGATAAAAAATCGGCTCTTGTAATCGGTGCCGGAGAAACAGGCGAATTAGCTGCGGTTAATCTTAAAGATAAAGGGATAGGTAAGATAACCATTTCGAATCGTTCAATTGAACGTGCTAACAAACTTGCAGAAAAAATTCATGGTGAAATAATTCCATTTCAATTTCTGAGCGAGCATTTACACAATTTCGATATTATTATCAGTGCAACCAGTTCAGAAACCTTTATAATTAATTATGCAGATGTCGCTTCAGCATTAAAGAAAAGAAAGGGCGCTCCTGTTGTACTAATGGATATCGCCGTACCAAGAGATATTGATCCGGAAGTACGTAAGATAGAAAATGTGTTTTATCACGATATGGATTCGCTTAAAATAATTGTGGATCAGAATCTTCAGAAAAGACGGAACGAAATACCCTCAGTTGAAAAAATTATAATTGAAGAAATGGTGGGATTCTTCGGCTGGTATAATACACTGGAAGTAGTTCCAACAATTAAAAGCTTGCGCAATTTTTTTGATGATATTCGGGCGGATGAACTGGATAAAATTAAGAACAAAGTTAGTGAAGAAGATTTTACAAAGATTGAAGATATGACACGCAGATTAATTGGTAGAATTTTACATAACCCGACTGTAAAATTAAGAGAGCTTGCAGAAAATGGTAATAATATCCAACAGGTAACCACAAAATCAATCATACTAAAAGAATTATTTAACTTAAATTCCACCAATGATAATGGGAAAAATATTGAAGAATAATAAACTTATAATAGGATCACGCGGAAGCGAACTTGCACTCTGGCAAGCAAACTTTTTAAAAAAATTATTAGAGAAGCGAATTAATGATCTGTCTGTTGAAATAAAAATTATAAATACAAAAGGGGATAAAATTTTAGACGTTGCTTTATCTAAGATTGGAGACAAAGGACTTTTCACTAAAGAACTTGAAAATGAATTGTTGAAGGGCTCCATAGACTTTGCAGTTCATAGCCTTAAAGACTTACAAACAGAATTACCGCAAGGACTTACTCTTGCAGCTGTAACAAAACGTCATCCGGTTCAGGATGTTATTATTGCAAGAAAAAAAGGAATTACAATAAATAATTTACCTGAAGGTGCAATTGTTGCTACAGGTTCTCTCAGAAGACGCTCGCAGCTTTTACATTTACGACCCGATGTTAAAATAGAAGAACTACGCGGTAATGTTCCGACAAGAATTAAGAAATTACTGGAATCCAACTGGGATGCAATAATTTTGGCTAGAGCCGGTGTTGAAAGACTGAAGCTAAATAAATATATCTCTTCGGTAATTAGTGTAAAACAGATTTTACCCGCTGTTGGTCAGGGTGCATTGGGAATTGAAACACATGCTGATAACTTATTTGCTCAAAAAGTATTAAAAAAGATTCATCACGAAAAAACATTTGTTGCAGTTAGTGCAGAACGCTCATTGCTTAAATCTCTCGAAGGCGGTTGCCAGGTTCCTATTGGAGCTTATGGGTCTGTTAAGGTCAACGTCCTCTCCCTTGAAGCAATTGTCGGTTCTATTGATGGATCTGTTACATTCAGGAAAAATATTACAGGAAGTATAAAAAATCCCGAGAAGTTAGGAGAAAAACTCGCAGCACAATTATTGAAAGCCGGCGCCTCGGAAATTCTTGATGATATTTATAAAAAGAGTAGAAATTAGTGAACCATCTCAATGGTAAAAAAATATTGATTACCAAATCTGCAGAAGATTGCGGAGCCGTGTTTAATAATCTGATTTCAATGGGTGCTCAATTTATCTATTTCCCTACAATTAAAATTGTACCGACTTATAACTCGCTGGATTTGTCAGGATTGGTTTCAAACTCAGATCAATTTGATTACATAGTATTTACTTCCTCTAATTCCGTTGATGTTTTCTCAAAATTAGTTAATGAATATAAACCCGACTTAACAAGAACAAAAGTTGCTGCAGTAGGCGAAACTACAGCAGAAGCTTGCAGATCACATGGAATTTATATTCACATTATTCCCGAGGAGTTTAGTTCGCGGGGATTATTAAAAAGGTTTTCGGAAATTGATATAACCGATAAGAGAATTTTAATTCCCGGCTCCTCCATTTCCAGTGATGAACTTAAAAACGGTTTATCCGCATTCGGAGCAGCTGTCGTTAAGCTTAATATTTACGATACTGTAATCAATGATCGGGAAAATTTAAAAAATGAAATAGATACATTAAATAGCATTAAACCAGATCTGTTTGTATTTACCAGTCCATCATCCTTTAGTGGATTTATTAAGATTCTTAATCTGGACGATTATAAAAATTATTTTCAGGACAGGATAATCTGTGCCATAGGTACAACTACCGAAGAAGCAATTAGAAGTTATGGAATTACAGTTAACATTGTGCCCGGTAGCTTTTCATTAAGAGGGATTGCCGAAGCTATTGCAGCCTTCTATTCTAAAACTTTTAATGTTGCTTAGCAGGAGGATAATTGATACAAATAATAAATGATCTGTTTATTAAAGCTTGTAAGCGAGAGCCGATAGAAAGAACTCCAATCTGGGTAATGAGACAAGCCGGAAGGTATCTACCCGAATATCGTGCTGTTCGTGATAAATATGATTTTATAACAATGTGCAAAACACCAGAGCTTGCTGCAGAAGTTACAATTCAACCGGTGGATATCATAGGCGTTGATGCGGCTATTATTTTCTCAGACATTCTGGTCATACCTGAGGCTATGGGTTTGAAGCTCGAAATGATCGAAAGCAAAGGTCCAAAACTTTATAACCCTATACGAAATGTTGATCATGTAAATTCATTAAAACCCGTCGATCCTTACAAGGAATTAAAATATGTTCTTGATGCTGTATCGTTAACTAAAAAAGAGCTTAACGGAAGAGTCCCTTTAATCGGTTTTGCCGGCTCACCGTGGACATTAATGACTTATATGGTTGAAGGGGGCGGATCAAAAAATTTTTCTGAAATTAAAAAGTTTATTTATAACCAGCCGGATGCAGCACATAAGTTACTCGATCTCCTCGCAGATATTGTTGCAAATTATCTCTCTGCTAAAATTGAGTCGGGTGCTAATGCGGTTCAGATTTTTGATACCTGGGGCGGAATTTTATCTCCAGATGATTTTGCTCAATTCTCTCTTCAATATATCACAAAAGTTATTTCTAAGATTAAACGAAGCGGCGAGCCGGTAATTGTTTTTGCTAAAGGCGTTCATTATAATCTTGATGAATTAGCTTCTTGCGGTGCAAATGTAATCGGTCTCGATTGGACTATGAATTTGAAAAACGTTCGCAATATGATCGGTAATAAAGTTGCATTGCAAGGTAATCTCGATCCGACAATTCTTTATTCACCCAAAGAAAAAATTTTGAAGGACGCCGTGAATGTTTTAGAATCATTTGGTAAAGGAACGGGACATATCTTTAATCTTGGTCATGGCATTTTGCCCGATGTTGATCCCGAAAACCTGAAATACCTTGTTGATGTTGTGAAGAAAGAAAGTTTGCGTTTTCATTGAGTGTTGAATAAATAAAGGAAAGAAGAAAAGAATCGTCACTAAAGTGACTCAAAGAAGGAAAGATTGGTTTGAAAACCTTTGAAGACTTGCCTATTTATAAAAAGGCAAAAGAATTATCCGTTCGTATTTATAGGATTGATAATTCGAAGTATCTTAAAGACTGTGGATTCAAAGAGCAACTGTTTCAGTAATGAATAATATTGCAAGGATTTGAAAGAGGTAGTGATAGAGATTTTATTAAATTTTTATATTACTCAAAAGGTTCGGTTGGTGAGATAAGGAGTATGTTAAATCTTGCTTTTGAATTGAATTACATCTAAAAAGATTTTTATGAACTTATGAAAAATGATTGTATCGAAATATCACAGCAGCTTGCTAATTTTATAAAATATTTATCAAATAAATTAGAAAAATAATTTTTGAGCGAAGCGATTCATTTCTTCTTTGAACAAAGTGATTCTTTCCCTTAAAAGGTGAATTATGTTTAACATTGATATAGAATTAATAAAAAAATACGATAGGCCAGGTCCCCGTTACACAAGTTATCCTACGGCTCCGCAATTTAACGACTCATTTACAGCGGAGAAATATCTCGATGAAGTAATTCGCACAAATAACCAGAATAATCCTCCCGAACTTTCTCTCTACTTTCATATTCCATTTTGCGATACGCTTTGTTACTTCTGCGGCTGTAATATGATTATAACACGTAATAGAGATCGAATTAAAGAATATATAAAATATGTCAAGAATGAGATCGACTTACTTCGCTCATATATTGTAGATGGACGTAAAGTAGTTCAACTACACTGGGGCGGAGGAACGCCAACACATCTTAATCCTGATGAATTAAGCGACTTAAAATTATATATCAACCAGAACTTCATATTTACAGATAATTCTGAGCAGGGCTGCGAAATTGATCCCCGCGGTTTAACAAAAGAACATCTTGAAGCACTTCGTAATACTGGATTTAACCGAATCAGTATGGGTGTTCAGGACTTTGATGACAAAGTGCAGCGCTCCGTTAACAGAATTCAACCGGAAGGGATGACAAGACAGGTTGTTAATTGGGTAAAAGAATTGAAATTCCAGAGTATCAATCTTGATTTAATTTACGGTTTACCTTTTCAGACTGCGGACTCGTTTGCAAAAACCGTTGATGCGATAATTGATATCTCACCGGACCGTATTGCTGTCTTTAACTATGCTCACGTTCCATGGATGAAAAAACATATGGCATTAATTAAACCTGAAGATTTACCCTTGCCCGAAGAGAAGTTACAGATTCTTAAAATGACGATTGAGAAGTTAACCAGCGCCGGGTATGTATTTATTGGAATGGATCATTTTGCAAAACCGGACGATGAGCTTGCTGTTGCACTGCGTAATAAAAAACTCTATCGGAATTTTCAGGGTTATAGTACACATGCCGGTGCAGATCTTTATGGATTTGGAATTACAAGTATAAGCCAGATTGGAAGATGCTATGCTCAAAATGTGAAGAAAGAAGTTGAGTATTTCAATCTCCTTAACGATAATACTCTTCCTATTGAACGTGGTTACTTTTTGAGCGATGACGATCTTATAAGAAGACACGTTATTACAAGAATAATGTGCGATTTCGAGCTCGACTTCTCAGACGTTGAAAAGAAATTTAATATAGAGTTTGAAAAATATTTCTCGTCCAGTCTTGACGGTTTGAAAGAGTTCATCGATGATAAACTGGTTCAGATAAAAGATAGGAAAATTATTATAACAGAGATGGGCAGATTACTAATTAGAAATATTGCTATGTGTTTCGATTGGTATATCGAACAAAAAACCGATAAGGCAAAATACTCGCGCACAGTATAATTGATGCGGCTATTACACCGCATCATTCACATTAAACTACTTATCCTCAGAATCAATCCTTAATGTTGCCGGATTTGTTGCTGTAATTACTATAGTGTAATTTCTGTTAGTTGTTGTTGTAAAAGAAGCTGATGGAGAAGTTTGTTCATTCTGAATTACTGCAGTGGCAATTGTCGCTCCCTCAACAACATCTCTATATGCTGATGTTGCACCGCCCGAAACATCATTAATATTAATTGTGTTACCGTCCGCTTGTTTAATCTGAACATTTGCTTTGTTTGTTCTCTCGTTCTTAACTCTTACGCTGGCTGGTTCATCCGAACAAGCAACGTTAATCAAGACAAAAATCAATAAAAGAATAGCTGATAATAATTTTTTCATAAGTTCTCCTTATTGTTAGATGCAAAATAAAATATGTTAAAAAAACAAGTAATGATAAATATCACACTTTATTCAGTCGGTTTATCTGGAACCGGAGCCGAAGTAAAAAATTCATTATAAAATCTTTCTGTGTAATTCTTAATCAGTTCATCAATTCTATCGTACTTAGGCGAGGCAATTATTAAACCCGCATGGAATTTCTTTTTTAAACGCCATACAACCTCGGGATTGTTAAATGAATTCATATCAGGCCACTCCTGTTTAGCAAGTGATTGAAGAATTGCCGCGTAATCATTTTTTGCTTTAGGAATTTTATACTTTTCATTCAATTCAAGCTTTGCCCATTCCCTCCATAAGTTAACTCCCGTAGAATAATAAACCAGGTCAGCTAGATTAGCCCCGCCAACTCTTGCCGATGTTTCCAGAAAATAGAATTTACAGTCGTTGCCCTTAATAAATTCCGAATGTGATACCCCCTTTACAAGTCCAAGTGATTTTAATAAGTGATCATTCATACTAATTAACTTTCTTTCATCCTTTGTTCCGCGTTTCATTGTTCTGCTCGAAAAAACTCTTCCTTCGTGGGCAACTTCCAATGGTGGTAATCCGTATTGACTTGCAACGGAGAATAATACTTCCCTGTTAACAATAATACTATCTACATGATAAATATTTCCGGGAATAAATTTTTCGAGAAGAAAATATGATTGACGGTCGCCAAGTATTTCAAGATTCTTCCAGAGTTCTTCCTCATTATTAATTTTTTTAATTCCTATTGCACCGGCTTGCATTCTCGGTTTTAATACATAAGGAGGTTCTACATTTGTTAGATAGCTTTTTATCTTGTCATAATTCAAAATATGTACAAAAGGTGGAACACCAATTCCCTCTTCTTCTGCTTTCATTCTCATTGCAAGTTTATCGCGGAAATACCTTGCGGTTGTATCTCCCATTCCGGGTACCCGTAAATGTTCTCTTAAACGAGATGCTTTTTCAACATCAAAATCATCGAGCGCAACAATTCTATCAATTTGTTCTTTTCGTGCTATAAAGCTTACAGCATTAATCATGTGATCGATATTCCACTCTTTGTTTACATCGGGCATATAAAATATTTCATCTATGCTTTCCTTAGGCCATTGTACATCATGCAGACTTTGAGATGTTAGAAGTAAAACTCTGCTCCCCTCTTCTTTAGCTTGCGTCAAAAAATCGAAACCTTTTTCATAACTGGAGATACATAAGATGGTCGGTTTTTTCATATTGTATTCCGCTCGTTTATTCCCGACTTATTTTAAGGAAATATCCAGAATAACTCAATAAAATTGTATTATTAAACCGGTAAAATTAAATTGACTTCTAATAAGTGCCACTCTTTTGACTAAAATTCTTAGGTTAAATTCCTTAAATTTGCCATGCATTTTATAAAGAAAGGATAACTTTTTTGAGCAAAACTGCTGTTGTACTTCTTAATCTTGGCGGACCCGATTCTTTAGAAGCCGTAGAACCTTTTTTATATAATCTATTTTGCGATCCGGATATTTTTAAGATTCCTATCGGACAAAAATTATTTGCTAAATTAATTTCAAATAGAAGAGCTTCTAAAGTTATTGAAGAGTATAAGCTTATCGGCGGTAAATCTCCAATTAATGAATGGACTGAAATTCAAAGAAATAAATTAGAGATTGAATTAAGAAAAATTAATTCTAATACCGATGTGTTAATTGCTATGCGTTACTGGAAACCTTTAACACAAACAATTATCGAAAAAATTGAATCCGTTAATTACGACAAGATTATACTTCTTCCGCTTTACCCGCACTACTCGATTACTACAACCGGATCATCGTTCAACGAATGGAAACGCCATTATAATGGCGAGGAAAAGAAGTTAGTATTTATAAATAGTTATTATAATCATCCCGGTTATTTATCTGCTATAAATCAACGCATTGATGAAGCTCTTTTAAGTTTTTCTGAAATTTTTAGAAGTGAAGTTCAGCTTGTATTCAGTGCACACGGCACACCGGTCAGTTTGGTAAAAAAAGGAGATCCATATAGCAACCAGATAAAACAAACTGTAGAAGCTGTAATGAAACAACGGAATTATTCTCATAGTTATCATCTGTGTTATCAGAGTAAAGTTGGTCCGATGAAATGGCTTGAACCCTCTACAGATACTATGATTGAAGAACTTGCAAATAAGGGGAATAAACATCTACTGATAATTCCAATCAGTTTTGTATCGGATCATATTGAAACTTTATTTGAACTTGATATTGAATACCGGCACGTTGCGGATGAGTGCGGAATTGAACATTATATTGTAATGAAAGGATTAAATGACTCGCAATTGTATATTGATGCATTGAAAGATCTTGTGAAGAATGAAATTTAGATTCATATTAAAATGAATTTCTATTTCACAACTCACATCTATTTGATAAATGAAACAACGAGGAAATCATGAAAACAAAATTAATTCTATTAATCACATTATTAATTAGTGCTACTATGACAAACGCTCAGAATAAAAATATTGAAAACCCGTTCTTTAAAGAATGGAAAACTCCATACGAAACTCCCCCGTTTAACGAAATTAAGGTTGAGCATTTTCTTCCGGCAATTGAAGAAGGAATCCGGCTTGAAAAAACAGAGATTGATGCAATAATCAACAACCCTGAAAAACCAACATTTAAGAATACAATTATCCCTCTGGAAAAATCAGGCGAATTCCTTGGTAGAGTAAACCGTGTGTTCGGAGCGCTGAACGGTGCAAATACTACCGATGAAATTCAAAAAATTGCTCGAGTTACTACTCCTATGCTCGCAAAACACCGGGACGATATTGCACTTAACGATAAACTCTTTGCCAGAATTAAAGCGGTTTATGTTAATAAAGATAAACTAACAGAAGTCGAAAGAAATGTTGTTGAGAACTATTATAAGAATGCAGTAAGAAGCGGTGCCGAACTTAATGAGGCCGGTAAAGAAAAACTCAGGCAGATTAATCAGGAACTTTCGATGCTCGGATTAAAATTCAGCGAAAATGCTCTTAAAGAAACCAATGCAATTGCACTTGTAATAGAAAATAAAGAAGATTTGATAGGGTTGCCTGAAGATGTTATAAATTCTGCTGCTGAACTTGCTAAATCAAAGAGCATGGTTGGTAAGTGGGCTTTCTCTTTACAAAAACCGAGCTTTATTCCTTTTCTCCAATATTCACAAAAAAGAGAACTTAGAGAAAAAATATTTAAGGCATATATAAACCGGGGTAACAATAACAATGAGTTCGATAACAAGAAAATTGTTTCGCGTGTTGCTTCATTACGTGTTGATAGAGCAAACTTACTCGGTTATAAAACATTTGCAGATTTTGTGCTTGAACGTAACATGGCAAAAAATCCGGATAATGTTTATAAATTTCTGAATGATCTCTGGACTCCGGCAATTAAGAGAGCAAAAATGGAAGTTACTGATATGCAGAAAATAATTGATAAAGAAAAGGGCAACTTCAAATTAGCTGCATGGGATTGGTGGTATTATGCAGAAAAAGTTAAAAAGGAAAAATACGATCTTGATGAATCGATGCTTCGCCCTTATTTCAAAATGGAAAATGTGAGAGCCGGGGCTTTCGAAGTTGCTTCAAAACTCTATGGAATAAAATTTATACCAAGGAATGACATAGAAGTTTATCATCCTGACGTTGAAGTATTTGAAGTACAGGAATCGGATGGAAAGCATATCGGAATTTTCTATAGCGATTATTATCCGCGCGATGGTAAGAGGAGCGGTGCATGGTCCAGCGGATTTAGAGGGCAGCAGAACATCGAAGGTAAATTTATTACTCCCCTTGTTTATAATGTTGGAAACTTTTCTAAACCGACTGCAGATAAACCGGCATTGATGAGTATAGACGAAGTAAATACACTCTTCCACGAACTTGGGCACGGATTGAATTCTCTTTTCTCAAATTACGATTATCCCGGCGGCAGAAATACTCCACGGGATTTTGTTGAACTTCCATCTCAAATAATGGAAAACTGGGCTTTAGAACCTGAAGTGCTTAAAATGTATGCCCGTCATTATCAGACCGGCGAAATAATTCCGGATGCATTGATTCAGAAAATTGTTAACTCGAGATTATTTAACCAGGGTTTTGAAACAGTTGAATATTTAGCTGCTTCATTCCTTGATATGGATTGGCACATGTTAACCGATAATAAGGAACGTGACGTTACTGAATTCGAAAAAAATGTTTACAAGAAAATCGGGCTTATACCCGAAATTGAATCGCGTTACCAGAGTACAAACTTCGGACATATACTTGGCGGATACGCTGCCGGATATTACAGTTATATATGGGCTGCGGTTTTAGATGCCGATGCATTTGAAGCTTTTGCTGAAACCGGAAATCTTTTCGATAAGAAAACTGCTGATGCTTTTAGAAATTATATTCTTGCAAGGAGCGGCTCGGAAGATTCTATGATTCTATACAAAAAATTTAGAGGAAGAGAACCTAAAGTTGATGCTTTGTTAAAACGCAGAGGATTAGATTAATAAGTTGTGGAATAAAATATTTATTGGTTGATAATGAATGAATGATAAAAAAAGTGTCGTAATAATTGGGGCAGGAATTTCAGGTTTAGCAACTGCATACTGGCTGAATAAAAATGGCTATGATATAAAAATTCTGGAATCTAAAAAGGAAGCTGGCGGTGCGATGGAAACATTCATTGAAAACGGTTTCCTTATTGATTCCGGTCCTAATTCCGGATTGGAAACTACTCCGCTAATTCGTCAAATAGTTGATGATATCGGACTCTCCGATGAAATGGTTTATGCTAATGAATCTTCAAATAAACGTTACATATTACGTAGCGGTGAATTACATGCACTACCAACCTCGCCGGCAGCTTTTATAACAACAGGACTATTCTCTACAAAGGCAAAGTTCCGTGTGATGGCTGAACCATTTATTGGTAAATCGGATGACGGTTATTATTTGAGCATGGCTCAGTTTGTTAAGAGAAGATTAGGCCAGGAATTCCTCGATTATGCAATTGATCCTTTTGTAAGCGGTGTATTTGCCGGTGACCCTTATAAGCTAAGTGTTAAGTCGGCTTTTCCAAAACTTTACCGTCTTGAAGAGGTTTACGGCGGATTGGTAATGGGAATGATTAAAGGTGCAAGGGAAAGAAAAAGACGTGCTGAACAATCGAAGCAAAGTGCTAAGATGTTTTCGTTTATTAATGGTATGCAAACCTTCCCGAAAGCAATTGCCGATAAATTGAAAAATAAAATCCAATACGAGAGCAGAGTTCATAGTGTAGGGCGCAGTGTAAATAAGTGGATTGTAAAATATGAAAATAATGGTGAAGTGAAAGAGATTAAAACTGATTTTGTTCTTTCAACTATTCCTGTTCATTCGGCATCGCAAATATTTTCGAATCTGGATTCTGATTTTGAAAAGCATGCCCGTGCAATTTACTATCCGCCGGTTATGGTATTGTTTCTTGGATTCAAAAAGAAAGATATATTAAGGAAGCTTGATGGATTCGGATTTTTAATTCCATCAAATGAAAAGAAGAGTTTTCTTGGTGCTATCTGGAGTTCAACAATTTTTCCAAACCGTTGTAATAATGATAATGCTGCGTTTACACTTTTTATAGGTGGTGCCCGCTCACCATTTCTATTCGATCTGGAAAAAGAAAAGTTGATTGAAAAAGTTCTCAATGAGTTCAAACAGATTATGAACATATCGAACGATCCTATTTTTATTAAAGATAGAATGTGGAACAAAGCAATCCCTCAATACAATATCGGGTATATAGAACATGAAAATTATTTCGATAAATTTGAGAAAGAAAATCACGGAATATTTATAAGCGGAAACTTCCGCGGCGGTATTTCTGTCGGGGATTGTGTAAAGAATTCGGAAATTACTTTGAAGCGAATTCAGAAAAACGGTGATGTATAATTAATAATGTATATTGTAAAATGAAAAAGATTGTGGCTGAAAAGAGAATTGAATACGGAAATATTTTATTAAATAAAAGTTTCCTTTTTGCTGCTCGTTCGATTCGGTTATATAAATTACTTATTTCAAGAGATAAATCACTTTACCCACTTTTTACTCAATTATTAAGAAGCTCAACTTCAATCGGTGCAAATATTTCCGAAGCACAGAGTGCCCCATCAAAAAAAGATTTTGTAAATAAACTCAATATAGCTTTAAAAGAATCACAGGAAACGGATTATTGGTTAAAATTGCTTAAGGAATCCGAATCGCTTTCTGGAGCTGAATTTGAAAGTATTTCAAACGATTGCATTGAATTAATTAAATTACTTACAAGTATTATAAAAAAATCGAAACAAACTCTATAATTATAAATTCTACATTCTACATTATACATTTTCAATTGGAGCAATCATGGCCACATTTCCAACAAAAAGATTAAGACGATTAAGATATAATCCACTTGTCCGCGATATGGTTCGCGAGACAGCATTAACAAAGGGTGATTTAATCTACCCTCTATTTGTTGTCCCCGGCAATAATGTTAAGAACGAAGTCCGTTCTATGCCCGGTGTTTACCAGATGTCTATTGATGTAGTAGTTAAGGAATGCAAAGAAGTTGCACAACTCAATATTCCGGCGGTTATCTTGTTCGGAATTCCGGATCATAAAGATGAAGTTGGATCCGGTGCTTATGATGCGAATGGAATAATTCAACAAGCAGTCCGTGCAATTAAAGCCGAGGTTAAAAATCTCCTTGTAATTACAGATGTCTGCTTATGCGAATACACTTCGCACGGGCACTGTGGAGTATTAGATGGAGAAAATATTCTTAATGATGAAACTGTTGCGCTGCTTGCTAAAGAAGCTGTTTCTCATGCTCAAGCCGGTGCGGATATTATTGCTCCATCGGATATGATGGACGGCCGTGTCTCTGCAATTCGGAAAGCTCTCGACTACAAAGGTTTCAACCACATTCCAATTCTAAGTTATGCCGTTAAATATGCATCAGGGTTTTACGGACCTTTCCGCGATGCTGCAGAATCTGCCCCGGCGTTTGGCGACAGGCGTTCGCACCAGATGGATGTTGCAAACAGTAATGAAGCTTTGCGCGAAGCAGAAAGCGATATTGAAGAAGGTGCCGACATGATTATGGTAAAACCCGCCGGCGCTTATCTGGATATCATCTGGCGTGTTAAAGAAAAATTCGGAATGCCTACTGCCGCTTACCAGGTTAGCGGTGAATATGCAATGATTAAAGCCGCCGGAAAAAATAATTGGATAGATGAAGAAAGAGTTATGATTGAATCTCTTATTGCAATTAAACGTGCTGGGGCTGATATGATTTTAACTTACTTTGCAAAGGATGTTGCAAAATTTTTAGATAAGAATAAATAATTTTTTTGACGAGTATTTAATTTGGCAAGTAATGATGCTTAGTAATATCAGGAATAAAATTTGACACCCGATAGTTCTTCTGATAATAGTACCGTAATTATTCCACCAGAGGATGGAAGCCTAAAGAGATTTATTCCCGAAAGAAAATTCAGTATTAAAAATACATTCGCCGGATTAGCATATCCCAACTATCGGCTCTGGTTCTGGGGACAGATGGTTTCGCTTTTTGGATCGTGGATGCAATCGACTGCATTTGCGTTTTTCATATTCGAGCTTACAAAATCTCCGGCTTACCTTGGATATGTTGGATTTGCAAGCGGAGTACCAGCATGGATCTTCTCATTTTATGGCGGTGTTACGGCAGATAGACTTAACAGAAGAAATATTCTATACGCAACACAAACAGCAATGATGATGATGGCCTTTCTCCTTGCAATTTTTACATTCACAGGAATTATTAAAGCATGGCATCTATTAATTTTTGCATTCTTCAGCGGAATTGCTAACGCATTTGATGCCCCAACAAGACATGCATTTGTAAATGAACTTGTCGATAAAGAAGATCTTGTAAATGCAATAGCGCTTAACTCTACAATGTTTAATACAGCCACTGCAGTTGGTCCGGCATTAGGCGGAATTACATATGCTTTATTCGGTCCGGCATGGTGTTTTACAATTAATGGCGTAACATTTCTTGCGGTGCTTTATAACTTAAAAAGGATGAATCTGAAAAAGACCGTACATCATAACAATAGCAATTCGGTATTTAAAGAAGTTGCAGAAGCAGTAAATTATATTAAGACAAGCAACATAATTCGCGAGGTACTCTTAATTACTGCTATGCTCAGTATGTTTGGAATGGGACTTGTAACATTATTCCCGGCATGGGCTGTAGAAATATTGCATGGCGATTCTACAACAAACGGATTCCTTCAATCGGCAAGAGGATTGGGAGCAGTAATATTTGCGTTAATTATTGCTACCATCAACAAGTATATTGACCGCGGTAAGTATTTAATGTATAGTGTTATCACCTTACCTGTAATTATTTTCATATTCTCGTTTAATCGCTCACTATTAATTTCGATGGTACTTCTGGTAATAATAGGCGGACTTATTATTGTGCAATTCAATTTATCAAATGGATTGATACAAACACTGGTAGAAGAAAAATTCAGAGGAAGGGTTTTAAGCTTTTACACTTTCACATTTTTTGCACTTTATCCGATAGGCTCACTTTGGGTTGGATATATTGCAGAACATTTAGGTTCACCAACAGCCGTCTTAATTAATTCATTAATATTGATTATTTTTTACATTATAGCTAGTATTAAAAATAATAATCTCCATAAAGTAAAATAGAAACAATAATTAAAATCAGTTATTACTCTTCTTTTTTTTAATAGCTTTTTGCTGTTGCTTCTTTTTCTTGTACTTAGCTGTGAGTTTTTCCTTTACTATTTTTTTTTCGTAACTATCTTTGGTTTCGTAATCATTATTTTCATTTTGTTTTTCATTCGCAAAACTTAATATTACTTGTTCTTTAAAGGGAGCTATCCTTTTTTCTGCCAATTTTATATAGTCTTTATTATTTTCATAACCTATGTAATATCTTTCTGTTTTTAACGCAGCAACAGCTGTTGTTCCACTTCCAATAAATGGATCAAGTACGATGTCGTTTTTAAATGAATATAATTGAATTAATCTGTATGGTAATTCCTCAGGGAATGGTGCTGGATGGCCTATCTTTTTAGCACTTTCGGCATTCATAGTCCAGATAGATTTTGTCCAAGACATGAATTGTTCCTTTGTTATACTATTACTTTCTTTTTTTTGCCTAAAATATTCACCCTTTGAAAAAACAAGAATATACTCATGAATATCTCTTAATATTGGATTGGCAGCACTCATCCAACTTCCCCAAGCTGTAGATGGACTCGCGCTGGCTGCTTTATTCCATATAATTTCTCCACGCATTTTAAAACCAATTTCAATCATTATCTTGGAGATATAATCTGATAGTGGTATATAGGGCTTTCGTCCGAGGTTAGCAATATTTATACAGGCGCGCCCACCATTTACTAATACCCTGAAAGTTTCCTTAAAAACATTCTGAAGTAATTTTAAATATTCACTTAATGAGAGATCCTGATCATAATCCTTGCTTACATTATAAGGTGGTGAAGTAACCATTAAATGAATAGAATTATTTGGTAATTCTTTCATGCTTTCCGAATTACTAAATATTATTGAATTCTTGAGATTAGTTGGAATATCATTTTCTGGTTCTTCAATTATATCTATTGTTTGTAAATCTGTATATAATTTGGAATTATAAAATTTAGAAGAATCATGATTTATCCTTCCCTTTGTTCCAAAAGAACTTGTCTCCGTACTTTTTATCTTACTCATTCTGATTTTGAATTAGTTTAAGAAATTTTTCTGCTTTTAAAATAATATCGGGCTCTTGGTTGGCTAATTTGATTATAGTCCCAAGTCTTGATTTTGACAACATTGAAGAAAAATAATACATGTCGTTTTCAACTAACTTCTTACACAACTGCATAATTTCGTCATAAGATTCGATGGTTTTAAAACCTTCATTATCAGTTTGTTTGATGAAAATTGATGTTGTTGGTTTTGGATTTAGTGAATAAAAACCTTGAATGACACCTGAGGTTTTTAGAAAATCAACTTTCTTTCTATAACTAGTAGTAATTGGGCTATTACCTAATATTATTATTGGTATTTTTGAAGAAGAATATCCTGAAACACGAATATTGATAGATTTACCAATTGCTTTTAACATAGAATCCGATCTTAATAATGATGGATTACCCTGGTGCTGCTTATAATCTCCAATGTATTTTATAGAATTAGGTTTTTCATATTTATAATTAGAAACTATACTCATCTTAATTTCAAAAAGCAATTTAATATTCTCCGGTTTCTGATTTACATCATCAGTAATGCAAAGTGCCAAATCCGCACTCGATCTATTTGTTAAGCCAAGCTCTTCACAAATAACCCCATTCACAGCAAATAAACCGATTTTATTTGCAACTGGATTTAACAAATCTTTACACCACCTTTCAGTAAACTGACCGATCAATGAGTTTCTGCTTTGTAAAGTTTGACCTTCCGCATGAACATCATGAGGTACATACGCATAGTATCCAGATTTTAGTTTATAAAACAATTGCTCGGGTGTTGCAAAATTCTTCAATGCTTCCAGAAAAAATTTAATCTCAGTATCTTTATTCCAAAGCTCCATTATTTACCCTAATCAATTTTATTTAACTCAAATGTAAGTAATAATAACATACTCAACATAAAAAATTATATTATAATTTCCTTCGGATCTGTTTCAAGCTCAACTATCCTCCATTCATTTTCTTCGCGGTTAAACTCGGTAATTCTTTCAAGCGGAACTATAAGATACTTACCAAAAGCAGTTGCCGCTACTTCTCCATTACTTAGAATTATTTCTCCGGTTCCTTCGAACATTCTGCTGTTTTCGTTCGTTATTCTGCCAACAACTTTTAATTGTTCATTTAATGGTAATGGTTTTTTGAATTTAACATTAAGTTCAACAGTTACACCCCATACTTCTTCTTCATACCTGTTCAGTATTGCACGTCCGATTGTTTCATCAAGAACTGCCGATGCAATTCCGCCATGTAATCTTCCCGGGTAACTCTGGTGCTCTTCCGATGGTGTAAAAAGCGCAATTAATTCCTGATTCTCTGTAACATAAAAATGTGTATGTATTCCAAAATTATTTTTTAGTCCGCATACAAAACAAAATTTAGAATTGTTCTGCTTACCAACAATTTTATGAATCATAGTTTCTCCAAAGTTGAATTTCCTTTGCAAATTTATAAAAGTAATTAAAATAATTTCACACATTTATTCAGCTACATTTTTCCAAATAATACAAAAGCCGTTTTTCAACTAACACGTTTAATTTTTATTTTTGGCAATCAAATTCAAGAAGATCGGAGAGAAAATGAATAGAAGCGAGCAATTATTTGAACAAGCAAAAAAGTTTATACCGGGCGGTGTTAATTCACCCGTACGCGCATTCAAGTCAGTTGGCGGTAATCCCGTTTTTATGCAAAGCGGGCGCGGTTCTAAAATGTATGATGTTGATAATAATGAATATATAGATTACATAGGAAGCTGGGGTCCTCATATCTTCGGGCATAATCCTGACTTTATTATTGAAGCCCTAAAAAAAGCTATAGATAATGGAACAAGCTTTGGCGCTCCTACAGAAATAGAAGTTAAAATGGCACAACTAATAACAGAGCTGGTTCCTTCTGTTCAAATGGTTAGAATGGTAAACAGTGGAACGGAAGCAACAATGAGTGCAATCCGTGCTGCACGCGGTTATACAGGTAAAGAAAAAATTATCAAGTTCGAAGGTTGTTATCACGGGCATGGCGATTTCTTTTTAATTAAAGCCGGAAGCGGTGCTCTTACATTTGGCGTTCCAACTTCACCCGGAGTAACAAAAGGAAATGCTGCCGATACGCTAGTGGCTGATTTCAATAACATCGATTCCGTTAAGAAAGTAATTGCTGAAAACAGAAATGAAATTGCCGCGGTGATTATTGAACCTGTGGTGGGAAATATGGGAACAGTAATCCCTAAAAATAATTTTTTAAGTGAATTAAGAAATTTATGCAGTGAAGAAAAAATTGTTCTGATATTTGATGAGGTAATGACTGGATTCCGTTTATCTAAAGGAGGCGCACAGGAAATATTTGGTATAACTCCCGATCTTTCTACATTCGGTAAAATCATCGGTGGTGGATTACCTGTTGGAGCTTATGGCGGTAAAAGAGAAATTATGGAAATGGTATCGCCAAGCGGACCGGTATATCAAGCCGGAACATTAAGCGGAAATCCTCTTGCAATGAATGCCGGATTTGCTGCATTAACGTATATTAAGGAATATCCCGGTGTTTATAATCAACTCGAAGAGAAATCAGCATACATTGAAAAAGGATTGCGTGAATCGATTGAAAGTGCCGGGAAGAATTTTCAGATTAACAGAATCGGTTCTATGATGACACTTTTCTTTACAGAAGATACTGTTACTGATTATAACTCAGCAGTTAAATCCGATACTAAGCTATTCGGCAAATATTTCCATGAAATGTTGAAAAGAGGAATTTATTTACCACCGGCACAATTTGAAGCTCTGTTTATTTCTACTGCGCATTCAACAGAAGATCTGGATAAGACAATTGAAGCAAGTAAAGCAGCATTGAAAGCAATTTTATAAATCATATTAGATGAGCTATACTCCGTCATATATCGGGTTATATAAATCTGGTGAATTAGTAAAACGATCTGATGCAGCTTTAGAAATATTAAAGTCATGCAATGCATGCCCACATAATTGCCAAGAAAATAGAACTGGCGGAGAATTAGGAATTTGTGCAAGCGGGTATCTACCTATTGTCTCCTCATATACCGCCCATCATGGTGAGGAACCTGTTCTATCCGGTCGTAATGGTGCTGGAAATATTTTCTTTGGTAATTGTAATCTGAAATGTATCTACTGCCAGAATTATGAAATAAGCCAGAACTGGAATGTTGAACGTCATCATGAAGTTAGTCACGAGAGATTATCTGATATTATGATTGAACTTCAAAGCAGAGAATGTCACAATATCGGACTCGTTTCCCCTACACATTTTTCTGCAACCATCCTCAAATCAATTTATCTAGCTGCCGGAAAGGGATTAAAATTACCAATCATTTATAACACCAACGGATACGACTCTGTAGAAATGTTAAGACTCTATGGTGGTGTAATAGATATTTATCTGCCCGATTTTAAGTACGGCGACAGCGATTATGCAAAAAAATATTCTAATGCAGATAATTATTTTGAGCATACCAAAGCTGCAATAAAAGAAATGTTCTTTCAGGTTGGAGATAAATTAATTTTTGAAGAAGATGTTGTAGTAAGAGGATTAATTATCAGACATCTTGTATTACCAAATGGAATTGCGGATACAGAGAAGGTCTTTCGTTTTATTGCTGAAGAGTTGAGTCCAAAAGTTCACATATCATTAATGTCTCAGTATTATCCTACCAATAAAGCTTATAAAGAAATCTTAATTGATAGGAAACTTCGACAATCTGAATATGAAAAAGCAATTGAGTTAATGGATACGTATGGTCTTGAAAACGGGTGGATTCAGAAAATGGAAAGCAACGATTACTATCGTCCTCACTTTAAGGAGAACAGAATTAATCCTTTCAGGAATTGAAGATTAATCTATGCAAAAATCCTGGTGGTCCTTCTTATTTTTTTAATTGTGTATTCCAATCTTTCTCTAAGCATCGTAACAAATTTTGTTTTAAGAATATAGTCTTCTATTCCAAAGTTTAAAATCTTTTGAACACACTCTTTATCATCGGTATTGGTTAAAACAACTATCGGGATATTAGAATTAAATGGATTTACTTTTTCAAGAAATTGAAGACCATTAAGTTTGGGCATATTGATATCAAGAAAGATGATGTGCGGTTTTTCCTTTTCAAATAGTTCAATCCCTCTTTCGCCATTAGTAGCCTCAAAAACATTAAAATCATAATATCGTTGTAGCATTCGTTTTAGCAGAAGACGAAATTGATCATCATCATCAACAATTAATGCTCTTTTCATAAAGATCCACGGTTTTTGTTAATTCATTATCGAGTAAAACCGCAAATTCTTTAACCTATTCTTGAATGTAATATTAATCGAATCTGCTGACTATTGTTAGGTTCTGATGATTAAAAATATCTTTCCCTTCTGCAGTATATAAGTATTCAATTCTATTTTTATAAAACTCGGTTATCTTTCCTCTAACAATTTTAAGAGTGCTGTTCATAAAATGATTCTGCTCTGTAAATCCCTCTCCTAAAACAGCAAACGTTGCCGGTAGCCATCTTGCTGGGAACATCTCCTTGTATTTTCCATCCTTAAACTGATTTATTTCTCCGTCAAGCAACTTTAGTGCTTCAACCTGTCCTTCTTTTGAATGATGCGACAGGTTATTATCCTTAAGATATTTTTTGATTGCTTCCTTATTGGGTACAATCAGTGCAATTGTGTAAGGCGATTGGTTGTTATAGAGCATAACCTGATCAATATAATGTGATAGCTCTGTTAATGCCTCTTCAATACCTTCCGGGCTGTATTTTTCTCCATCGCTTGCAATCAATAAACTCTTAAATCTTCCCAGTACATAGAGGAACCCATCTTTATCCAGGTAACCCATGTCGCCGGTAAAAAGCCATCCGTCTTTAATAACCTCGGAAGTAGATTTTTCATTTTTCCAGTATCCGGCCATAACGTTTTCCCCTTTTACAACTATTTCCCCTTTCTGGCCAATCGGTAATGATTTTCCATTTTCATCGCATATTTTTACTTCAAGATTAACAACAGGTTTTCCGGAAGAACCAAGTTTGTGAACTGCCGGAACATTGGCTGAAATTATTGGTGTGGCTTCTGAAAGTCCGTAACCTTGAAACATAGGAATTCCAATTGCATAAAAGAAACGTTGAAGATCAATATCAAGTAAAGCTCCTCCGCCAATAAAAAATTCAAGCTGGCCGCCAAATCCATCACGGATTTTTTTGAATAAAATTTTATCATACAAAGTAACAAGGGGCTTTTTTAGTTTAGAAAATCCCTCTCCTTTATTCCACCCTTCTTTATTGTATTCAATGGAGGTTTTAAGTGCTGCGTAAAAAAGTTTTTCGACTTTGCTTCCTTTTTCTTTGATACCCTTTTCAATATTTTTTTTGAAATTTTTTGCTAATGCCGGAACGCTCAATAGAAAAGTTGGTTTTATCTCTTTGATATTAACCGGAATATTTTTTAAAGTTTCTAGAGGAGTGCTTCCAACTTGCACAGAAGCCATGCTCGCACCATTTTTCATCAAAGTATAAATTCCTGCAACATGAGCAAAGCAATGATCCCATGGAAGAATTAAGAGGGAGACATAAGTTTCCGGTATTGGTAGTAGAGCCGTTGCCTGTTCAACATTTGCGGTGTAATTCCTGTGTGTGAGTACAACTCCCTTGGGATCTGCAGTAGTACCAGATGTGTAAGAGATTGTTGCATAATCGCTCTCTTTAACTGATTGCCAGCGATTCTGTAATTCAGGACGATTATTTTTCAGGAATTCTCTTCCGGCCATAAATACATCGGATGATTTGAGCTCATCCTCGTCATAAGATTCCATCTGATCCAGAATAATAATTTTTTCGAGATCGGGGAGGTCGTTTTTAATCTTCCGGATTTTCTGATAGTGGTTTCTTGATACAATAACCATACGTGAGCCAGAATGAGCAATTCTGAATTTCAAATCATTCGGTTCTTCAATTTTGACTGAGATAGGAACATTAACTGCGCCTGTATATAGAATTCCGAGCTCGGCCATCACCCAATCGTTCCTTCCTTCGGAAATAAGAGTGATTCTATCGCCATGATTAATTCCTAATGAAATTAATCCGGCAGCAAACTGGTGAACCATTTCCTGCATATCCTTATAAGTAGTACCGCTGTACGTATCCCCTCTCTTTTCCCACATTAAAATATTCTTGCCGTATTTTTTAACGCTCTCTTCAAACATCCGTGGTATTGTTCTATTTGACATGATCTGTTCCGATTTGTTTTTAGATTTACTGATTGGAAATATTAATTCCGCTCTGCTAAAAGTCAAGGAGGATGTAAAAATTAAACACGGTTAAGGAGAGGAGATGTCTGTAAACATCCCCTTTAGAAAAAGAATCTGAAACCAACCCGCATCATAATACCGCTCATATCAAAACTTCTTTCAAAGACCCTGGTTCTTCCAGTCGAATTATCTCGCACTTCATATTCATAAGATGGTTTTGAATAATGATAAGTTAGTTCTACAAACGCATCGGAT
>JBBIHP010000001.1:0-1615 GCA_037446915.1 Ignavibacteria bacterium | reverse complement strand
GTTTATCCCAATCCCATTTGTTTATCTATTTGTTTATTCAAATATTAGCACGAATTATTTCCTCTTCGAAGTTTTCACCACAATTGCTATTATGGTAATTATCTATTTTATCGTTAACATCATAAGATTAACTGATATAAAAAGGCTCTTCAAATCATCATGAATTCAGAAAACACTAAAAAGGTTCTGATTGTTTATCCCCAGATTAATTCAATCGGTGGCGCTGAATTGGTGGCAATACAAGTATTGGATTACTTTTTATCAACCAATAATTTTATTGTAACGTTAATTACTCTATCCAAACCCAATTATGAGAATATAGAAAAATTTACTGGAATTGTTCTAAATAAAAATAAATTAGAGATCGATATTCCTAATATTCCTAGATGGCTATTGAGGTCGAAGAACAAGTTTACACTATTTAAAATTGCACTTTTAAACAGACATGCTAAAAAGATTAGTGGAAATTACGACTTATGTATAGGGGCTTACAATGAAATCGATTTTGGGAAAAAAGGGTTACAATACATACACCACCCTTTATATGTTCAAAAAAGACTTCTGATAAAATATAATTTAATTTCTGGTAATATGTGCCTGCCAAATTCTAGAATTTTGGATACGTTATTAATCACTTTTTACAATTTCATCTCTAATAGCTCTTTTAAAGGTATCAGAAGGAATATTACTCTTGTTAATTCTGAGTTTATGAAAAATATCGTTGATGTAATT
Source organism: Ignavibacteria bacterium (assembly GCA_037446915.1). Taxonomy (GTDB): domain Bacteria; phylum Bacteroidota; class Ignavibacteria; order Ignavibacteriales; family Melioribacteraceae; genus DSXH01. Next base: position 883 of record JBBIHP010000001.1, on the reverse strand, counting down.
TATGCTCTTCCGAGCCAAATACTTTATCCAGGGTTTCTTGTGAATGACTGCAAAGATAATTTCGACAACTGGGACAGCCGAAAATTTCAATTCATTACGATTGGTAGAATCTCTCCGGATAAAGATTATGATAAAGGGCTTCATTTATTTCGAACGATTACTGAAATATTCCCAAATTCAGAATTTATTATTATAGGAAATATTAACGATAATAAATATTTTAATGAATTGAAATCAAAAATAAATCAATTATCATTACCTCTTTCATTCGCTTTAGACGTTACTAATCAAGAATTAAATAATTTATTGAAGTCAAGTAAATTCTATGTACATCTCAAAGAATATGAACATTTTGGAATTTCCATAGTTGAAGCTATCCAGAGTGGATGTATTCCGTTCGTACACGATTCTGGCGGTCAAAAAGAAATTGTAACTCCGGATATTTTAAGATATAAAGATGCAAATGATTTATGTAAAAAAATAAAACTTATTAATTCAAATTCCGTATTGAGGGCAAACCTTTTTATCGAACTCAATAATTCTATAAAAAGATTCAATGTTCACCATTTTAAAAAAAACCTTTCTATGTATATTGAATCTCTTGTTATATAACATGTTAAAGCATCATTGTAATATTTTAAAAGGGAAGTCATATTAATTAAACATATGAAATTCAATCAACGATGAAAATATTATTTATATCACCATTATTACCTTATCCACTTATTGATGGTGGAAGAAAAGGGATTTATTATCCGATTAAGTATTTAAGTGGAAAAGGACATCAAATTCATCTTGCTTGTCTATCCGAAACAATAGATGACGTGGCTATCCATGAAATGAATAAATACTGTACCCCACACGTAGTTAAAAACTCTAAAAA